>JAISPD010000006.1 GCA_031275175.1 Mycoplasmataceae bacterium | reverse complement strand
TAAACTTTGTGTGGTAATTAAAGATGTAACAAAACCACAAAGCTTGGGATTCTGTAAGATTTTTGTGTTTTGATTCCTACGCTTATTAGTCATTTCTTTTTTATGCCAATCACTAGCATCTTTAGAGTAACTAAAAGTTGTTGATTTCTTACTAACGCTATCAACTAAAATTCAGTATTTACCGCGTAATAGCTCATGTTTGATTGTTTTACGTTCTTTTCTTAATTGAAATGCTAATTGAGAAATATTTACTAGCCATTTGTATTTAATAATATCCCACCCGTATGGAGTAGAGCCATAAATCGGTATACAGGTAGGTTGTTCACCTAATATTCGTTCTAATTTATTTTTCTCTCAATCTTGGAAGTGTTTATAATATTTTTTGCTCATTTTAAGTCCTTGAATTAGTGTTTCAAATCAATTCTAAGGTCTTAAATGTGCTTTTTATATCCAATCCATAGGGGTGGGAACTTCGGGGTTTACTTGACCTTTGTTGCGGTAATTTATATTGTTTTCGTCATTAATAACGTTGCGGTCAACTAGGTGAGTAATTTCATATGGCGAGTGTTTATCTTTAACCATTTGCCTGACATAGAGCAAATAATTTTTATCCTTCTTAATTTTTAGTTCGCGTTCTTTATGATCGCGATGAATGCACTGCTACTTTTTCATTTCGTAAGCCTGATTTTAATATTCCTTCCGATCTTGCATACATGGATGTTACAATTACTGCTAAATCAGGAATAACTTTTGTAAACGGCTGAGTTATTGATTAACATTTGGTAACGGTGAACAAATTTTCAATGTTGGTTATTAAATTATTAACTTTTACCATTGGCGTAAATTAGGTTTTACAATCTAAAATCAATAGGTTCTAATGTTTTATTTCCAAGCTTTACCAATAATTTCTGAGAGATTATCAATATGCAATTTCTTCATAACGTTTGGTAAATCTTCAATAATTTGTTTACACGCTAATGGATTAACTAAATTTTCAGAACCAACTTGAACAGCAGTTGCACCAGCTAACATCATTTCAATTACATCTTGAACATTACTAACACCACCACAACCAATTATTGGTATGTTTACATCTTGTGAACAAAGATAGATTGCTCGTAAAGCAATCGGTTTAATCGCTGGACCGCTTAATCCACCAATTTTATTAGCAATTATGGGTTTAGCAGTATTAATATTAATTCGTATACTAGGAACTGTGTTAATTAAAGTCAATCCATCAGCACCTGCTGTTTCAGCAGTTTTAGCCATTAATACAATATCGGTTACCTGCGGTGATAATTTCACATATATTGGTTTTCGAGAAATTGGTTTAATTGCTTTGATTAATGATGCTAATGCAACTGGATCTGTGTCAAATTTCAAATCACCTTTTTCGACATTAGGACAACTTATATTTATTTCAAAAATAGCAATCATTGCACAATCATTTAATTTTTTGATTAAAGATATGTAGTCCTCAATGGTAGTAGCTGCAATGTTTGCGATTACTTGCTTATGAAAAATTTTCTTTAGTTCAGGTAATTCGTATTTGATTACATGATCAACTCCTGGATTTTGTAAGCCGATAGCATTAATCATACCTGATGGTGCCTCAGCAATTCGTGGCAATGGATTACCATCTCTAGATTCTAAAGTGATAGCTTTAAGACTCAACGATCCTAAAATGTCAAGGTTATAATATTTAGCATGTTCAAAACCGAAACCAAATGTACCGCTCGCTGGAATAATGGGATTGTCCAGAACTCAATCTTTTAATCAAACTTGTAAAGATTTATTTACCATAATAAATCATCACTCATAAATATTGGTCCATTCTTACAAATGCGTTGATTACCTTTTTTAGTTTTAATTGCACAACCCATACAAGCCCCAATACCACAACCCATTCGTTCATCTAATGATAATTGACCAGATGATTTATTATTTTTAAAAACAGCCTTAAGCATATTATTAGGCCCACAAGCATAATAGTAATGGTTTTGTAAATCATATTTATTAATTATCTCCACAACATTACCTTTTTCTCCAAAACTACCATCATCTGTGCAAACATGAGCATGCGGATTAATTGCTTTTATTTCATCAAAAATTGTTACCATATTTTTATTAGGAAAACCACATATCAATTCGTATTTAATATGTTGCTTATTAAATTGTTTCGCTAAACATAAAATTGGACCTAACCCACTTCCACCTGAAACTAGAATAGGATAGCCATAACTTAGTTTGTAAATATAACTATTCCCCAAATTTTCTAAAATATCAATTTCATCTCTTGGTCTTAACTGACTTAAAACTTTGGTTCCTTCACCAACAATTTCATATATGAAACTATATTGTTGTTCGTTAAAATCACTTACTGCCATGGGACGTCTTAAATAAAAACCCGGAATTAATACATCAATAAATTTACCAGGTTTAATTCAATTCGTGTCGTTACAAGAAACTGTCATGCGATAAACAGATTGATTTAGTTTTTCATTTTTGATAATCATATGTGGATTATATTATGTTGGGTTGATGTGAAACAGCACAAGTAAAAATAGTAATAAGTTGCTTTATGGTAGTATAAGGACTCGTTTAATTTTGGATATGAGTTGTTCGCCATCAAACGGAGTACTATGTCCTTTTGAACAAAAGGTTTCGCTATCAACTTTTCACTTTTCATGTAAATCGACAAAGGTCAATCTTGCCAAGTTTCCGACTTTAATTTCACCTGCATTCTTAATATGAAAAATTTTTGCAGGATTAGAAGACATTAATTCGATTAGCCTTTTAAAATTAATTATTTTCTTCAATACTAGATGAGTATAAATTAAACTGAAAGCAAATTCTAATCCTACTACACCATTTAAACTCTTGGTATAACTAGTATTTTTTTCTAAATCACTATGTGGAGCATGATCGGTCGCAATCATATCAATAGTGCCGTCACGTACTGCTTTGATTAAAGCAGTTTGACTCTGTTTATCAGTTAGTGGTGGGTTCATTTTATACTTACCGTCATCTTTAACATCATTTTGATTTAAAAGCAAATGGTGTGGTGTAACTTCACATGTAATTTGTTTAGTATTTTTTTTAGCTTTTTTAATTAAGTGAATGCTTTCTTTGGTGGAGATATGGCAAATATGTAATTGACATTTACATTTCAATGCAAACTGAATATCACGTTCCACTTCTTTATATTCTTTTGCATTATCTACTTGACTATTATCTTCACAATGAACAACTATCGGTTTATTAACTTTGTAACATTTTTGCATAGCTTGGTACATTAATCTATCGGATTGTAATCCTACACCATCATCACTAAAAGCAAAACACTGTTTTGCTAATAAAGGAATGTTGACTAGTCGTTCACCTTTCTGTTTTTGTGTAATTGATACATACGGTAAAACTTCAGTCTGTGCATTTTGATTAATTAATTTTTTTAACAATTTTAAAGATTTTAGATCGTCAATCACTGGATTAGTGTTGGGCATACAACAAATGGTAGAGTATCCTCCAGCAATTGCTGCTAGTGTTCCAGTTTTAATAGTTTCTTTATATTCATAGCCTGGTTCTCTTAGATGAACATGAACATCTATTAATCCAGGAATAATGGTTAAACCACTGGCATCAATTATTTTTGTAGCTTTTGTTTTTATTTTGTTAGCAACTTTGGTAATTTTATTTTTCTCAATCAAAATATCTAAGTTTCTAATTTTATTCTGATATCAAATTCTCCCGTGCTTAATTAAAATGCTCATAATTATTTTTTAAAAGCACGTTCCAAAATAGCCATTCGTACAAAAACACCATTTTCAATTTGCTTAAAAATTCTTGAATGTTTACATTCAACTACATCATCATCAATTTCCACATTGCGATTAACAGGAGCAGGGTGAATAATAATTGCTTTAGGGTTCATATTATTAACACGTTTTGCATTGAGACCAAAGCGTTGTCTATATTCATTAATAGATACTCGCATCTTTTTTGTAAAACGCTCCGTTTGAATCCGTAACACGTTAATAATATTAGCTTGTTTAATACCCTCATCAAAATTTACATAGCTGTATGCTGGATCTTGGAATTCTTTAGGAGCACTCAATAATACTTTCATGCCTAATCTTTGCATCACTGCAATGTTGGAATGAGCTACTCTTGAATGTAAAACATCACCAACAATTAAAATGATTAAACCTTTTATTTTTTTAAATTCTTGTTGGATCGTTAATAAATCTAGTAAAGATTGAGTTGGATGATCACAAGTGCCATCACCAGCATTTATTATTGGTACATTAATTTTGTCTAATTGCTTGTATCAAGCATTTTCACGACTACGGATGACTAAAGCGTCTACACCAAATTTAGTAAAAGTTTTTACTGTATCATAAAATGTTTCACCTTTTGCTAATGAAGATGTAATTGGTGAAAAATCAAGAATTTCACATTTTAATTTTTGTTCAGCAACAATAAAACTATAGTGTGTCCGTGTTGACGGTTCAAAAAATAAATTAGCTACAGCCTTATCTTTAAATTTTATTTGTTGCCCATCGGCATATTTTTGTGCAGATTGTAAAATTTGGTAGATTTCTTTTTCACTTAGATCACTTAGTTTTAACAAACTTTTTCCCATAAATTTCCTATATCTTTGTAATGTCTACTGGTACTAAATCTTTTTCTGTTTTTCCATTCCGAATTGCATGGCACAAAGCCTTGACAGTATCTAATGAAGTAAAACAAGGTATTTGATGCTCAACTGTTAAACGGCGAATTTTAAACCCATCCGAATTAGAATCTTTCGCTAATGTTGTTGGTGTGTTAATCACCATATTAATTTTATTAGATTGAATTAAGTTAAGCACATTGTTATTAGCTTTATTTGCTTTTTGCACAATCCTTACATCAATACCATTTTCTTGAAGAAATTTACCAGTTCCGCTTGTTGCATATATTTGAAAACCTAAATCTACATAACGATTAATAATTGGTAACAATTCCGTTCGATCTTTTTTACGGACTGTTGCTAAAATATTACCTGTTTGTGGAATATTTATTCCACCTGCGATAAAAGCTTTTAATAACGCATCGCTAAATGTCTTATCAATGCCTAAAACTTCACCAGTAGATTTCATTTCTGGACCCAATGAAATCTCACTACCTTTAATTTTTTCAAAAGAAAATACCGGTAGTTTAACAGCGATATATGAACCTTTTTTGTATAAATCCGTACCATAAGGCATATTTTTTAATTTTTCACCTAAAATCACCTTAGTAGCAATATCCACAATTGGGAGATTAGTTACCTTGCTGATGTAAGGTACAGTTCGAGATGAACGTGGGTTTACCTCAATAATGTAAACTTGATCTGATGAAATAATGAATTGAATATTTAACATACCAATGATATTTAACTCTAGTGCTATGCGCTTAGTATATTGGCAGATGGTTTTCACATGTTCTTTATAGATGGTATGAGGTGGATAAACTGAAATACTATCACCTGAGTGAATTCCAGCACGTTCTAAATGCTCCATGATACCTGGGATCAAAACATCAGTCCCATCACAAATCGCATCAACTTCACACTCACGGCCCATCATGTATTTATCAATAAGAATTGGATGTTTTTGTTCGATTTTATTTATTTGTTGCACATATTTACTTAAAGATGCATCATCATAAGCGATTGCCATCCCTTGCCCGCCCAAAACATAAGATGGTCTTACTAAAACTGGATATTGTAATTTATTAGCAATGGTAATAGCTTCCTGAGTGGTAAAAATTGTTGCCCCTTCAGGTTGAGGAATATGAGATTTTTTTAAAGCTTGATTAAATTCTTGACGATCTTCGGCTCGATTCATATTGTGTTCACTTGTACCTAAAATTTTCACACCCATTTCTTTTAAATGTTTAATTAATTTAATTGCAGTTTGGCCACCAAATTGTACAATGGCTCCATCAGGTTTTTCTAAATCAACAATATTCCTAATGTCTTCTTTAGTTAGTGGCTCAAAATACAACTTATCAGCAATATCAAAATCTGTGCTCACAGTTTCTGGATTAGAATTTACAATGATTGTCTCACACTGATATTTTTTAAGCGCTCATGCACAATGAACGCTACAATAATCAAATTCAATTCCCTGACCAATTCGGATGGGACCAGAACCAATAATCAATATTTTATTAGCACGATGTTTTTTTATATCTACTTCGTTACCTTCATCATAACTTGAATAGTAATAAGTGCTTTCAGCATCAAATTCGCAAGCGCATGTATCTACCATTTTAAATTGTGCCATGATGTGATGCTGTTGGCGTAACTTGTAAATTGATTGTGAACTTTTGTGAGTTAATTTAGCAATGGAATCATCTGTAAATCCAAATTGCTTAGCTTGTTTTAATAGTTCAACATTAAAATTAGAAGTCATGATTTTTCTTTCTAAATCAACTATTCTTTTGATTTTATTAATGAAAAATGAATCAATCAAAGTGATTTTACTAATTAGTGCCACGCTCACTTGACGACGTAATGCTTCTGCGATTACTCACAAACGTTCATTACTAGGATTATTTAATTCAGCAATTATTTGTCGTTTTGATAAAGAATCTAATTTGAAAGATTGCAAGCCGTCAATATTGCCTTCTTCTAATGAACGAATTGCTTTCATTAGAGCCATTTCAAAACAACTACCAATGGCCATTACTTCTCCGGTTGCTTTCATTTGTGTGCCTAAAATTCTGGAGGCAGTTAAAAATTTAGCAAAAGGTCATTTAGGTATTTTAATTACCACATAATCTAAAACTGGTTCAAAACAAGCAAAAGTTTTATTAGTGACAGGATTCACAATTTCATCTAATGTATATCCAATTGCAATTTTTGTTGCCACACGAGCAATGGGATATCCTGTAGCTTTAGAAGCTAAAGCAGAAGATCGACTAACTCGCGGATTTACCTCAATTACAGCGTATTCAAATGATTTAGGGTTTAATGCATATTGAACATTACAACCACCTTCAATTTTTAATTCATTAATAATTTTCAAAGCTGCCGTACGTAAAATTTGCAACTCTCTATCAGCTAGTGTTTGACAAGGAGCTACCACAATACTATCGCCTGTGTGAATTCCCACAGGATCAACATTTTCCATATTACAAACAGTAATTACATTACCAAGATGATCTCGAATTACTTCAAACTCAATTTCTTTTCAACCAGTTACACATCTTTCAATTAATATTTGGTGTACACGTGAAGCACGTAGTCCAGATAACGATATTTGCTTTAACTCTTTTGCATTCATCGCAATGCCGCCGCCACTACCACCTAGTGTGTATGCCGGTCGTACGACTACTGGATAACCAATTTTCTTCGCAAAAGCTAAAGCTGCTCCTACAGTTTTAACAACTTTAGAAGGAACACATGGTTCATTAATTCTAGTCATCGTATCTTTAAAAGCTTGACGATCCTCAGCATTTTTTATCCCTTCAGCTGATGTGCCTAAAAGTTTTACATGATGTTTTTTTAAAAAACCACTTTCGTGTAATTCTATAGCTAAATTTAGGCCAATTTGTCCACCAAGATTTGGCAAAATACTGTCAGGTTTCTCTTTAATAATTATTTTTTGAAGCGAGCAAACAGTTAACGTTTCAATGTAAATTCGATCTGCAATATTTTTATCAGTCATGATGGTAGCAGGATTAGAATTAACCAACACTACTTCAATTTTTTCTTTTTTCAATTCGTTACAAGCTTGCGTTCCTGCATAATCAAATTCAGCAGCTTGTCCAATTACAATTGGTCCTGAACCGATTACTAAAATCTTTTTAATTGCAAGATTTTTAGGCATGCTTGTGTTCCTTTATAGTTCTAATAAAATTGTCAAATAAATAAGTTGTATCTTGTGGCCCCGCACATGCTTCAGGATGAAATTGTACAGTAACAATCTTTTTGTTTTTATATGAAAGTCCTTCAATTGAATTATCATTGACATTACGATAAGTTACTTGAGCAATATTAGAATCAACTGTTTTTTCATCAATGTAATATCCATGATTTTGTGAAGTAATATATATACGTTTAGTTTCATAATTTTTTACAGGGTGATTAGGCCCACGATGACCATATTTTAATTTTTTAGTATCTGCACCAATAGCTAATGCTAATAATTGGTGTCCCAGACAAATTCCTAAAATCGGAATGCCAGCAAGATACAATGACTTGATAGTATTTATTGCTACTTTATTATCTTTAGGATCACCGGGGCCATTAGATAATAAAACACCATCAGGTTTAACAGATAAAATTTCTTCACTTGTAGAATTAGCTGGAAATAAAAAGATAGTAGCATCACGATTTAATAAAGACCGAACAATATTTTGTTTAACACCAAAATCCAGCAGTGCAATTTTATATTTTCCATGACCATACTTTTTAATTTTTTTGGTAGTTACTAATTCCACATGATTCTTAAATTGATAATCTTTAATTTCGTGAATGATTGATTTAATGTTTTTGATATTTGAAGTGATTTTGCCTCGCATTACGCCACTATCTCTTAAAACTCTAGTTAACGCACGAGTATTAACATTTTCTAACCCGGGAATCTTTTGTTCAACCAAAAAATCATTTAAATTACTTTCTTTCCTAAAATTAGATGAATAGTCTGCCAATTCATGCACAATAATTGCTTCCGTTCAAACATGCCCAGACTCAGTGTCATCGCGCATGACTCCGTAATTACCGATTAAAGGATAGGTAAAAACAATCCCTTGGCCAACATACGATGGATCAGTGAGTGTTTCCATATATCCTGACATCTCCGTATTAAAAACAACTTCAAAAATAGCATCTTTTTTATAACCGATTCTCTTACCAGGAAAGATTAAGCCGTTTTCTAATACTAGGTATCCGACCATTTAAACCTCCACTGATTATTATTCTAATAATACATTAATTAATATTAAAAAAGCAAAACATTATCTTGAATGAAAGCCGCAAGTTTTAGACCAAGTACAACACTTTGTGAAATTGTTGTAAGCTCTAAAGACTATAATTAACGGGACAAAATCGCTAAACTTTTACACTGTTTTAAATCAGAGGACACACTAGATGGTTGAGAGAGATTTAATTCTACAATAGAACACCGCTGTGAGTTCGAAGAAATTGATAGTTTGGTACCGTACTTTGTTCATACAAAAGGAGAAGAAATAATTGCAGCAACAGCTTGAAGTATGCCCATACGTGTGATTTAATGAAAAATAGAGACAAATGAGAAGCTGTTGCCTAGACACTCTTTGTCGAATAAACTTTTAAGTAGGACATTTAAAAATATTTTTAATAGTAAATAATACTAAAATGAAAGTTTATCTGGACGAACAAAATTACCAATTAATAAAATCATATTTCGATCATTAATCGCACCCTAATTCCTAAATTTAAAAAAGAACTCTTAACATTTGCTAAGAATTCTTTTTTCTTATAAGACAATTTTATTTTGACATGGTGGAGGATAAGGGACTCAAACCCTCAACCTTCTGAATGCAAATCAGATGCTCTATCAATTGCGCTAATCCCCCAAAAATGGTGGAGTGTGAGGGGATCGAACCCCCGACCCTCTGCTTGTAAGGCAGATGCTCTCCCGGCTGAGCTAACACTCCGTTAATGGTGACCAGTATGGGATTCAAACCCATGAATGCCGCCGTGAAAGGGCGGTGTGTTGAATCACTTCACCAACTGGCCATATATGGCGGCCACAGTAGGGATCGAACCTACGACCAACCGGTTAACAGCCGGTTGCTCTACCGCTGAGCTATGTGGCCTTTTGTGATTATTAATAATAACATAAGATATTATATTTAGGAAATTATGTATTTGACGTAAAGTTCAATCGCGATCATTGCTCGCACATCATTTTCACAATATTGCTGTAATTGCGTGGTGATTTGCTGCCACTCCTTATCATTTAAAAGGTTAAAAAAGCGACGCGATGTTTGATTCAACGCTTCATCACCACGGTGAATTCCCTCTAATTCATCATATTTTTTTACCCCGACCTTTTGACAAATTTCTGGTGCATATTTTTGAACGATTGGTAAAACATTTTTTATTGAATAAAAACCCCTTAATTCGTGAATCGTAATCAAATCATTAGTTCTCGATGGCTTAAAAAAATCAGCAAGATCAAAAATGTTATTCTTAATATCGGTTACTTTTTGAGTGTATGTTTCATCATTAATTAATGCTGCCATTTCTGTTAATCGCGTACACTCAAAAGACTTATTGTACACAACATAACTGCAATCATTACCGTTGAATATAAGATCAATAATTTTACGAAAATCATCAACGGTAATTTTTTGAGGATCAATCACTATATTAATGGAGTTATCATTATTTTTAATGATCGAGACTTGTGTAACGACTTGAGTGTAAGGTGCTGTATCATCAACAACACAAGTAGCAGGATTGATAGATTCAAAATCAAAATATACTTTATTCAATTTTAATTGAGCAAACAATTCTTTGGTTGGTGCAGTTCTAAATACACCACCTGCAAAACATGTGTAATTGGAAGCTTGAAAATCCTTAAATCAACGAGCATTAGTTAGGTCAATTTTAATCATGAATTTTTGCAAAGTTTGTTCATCTATGTCTTCATGTTCAATATAAGCTTGGTATTGTAATTTATGATTAATAATTTTCCTTGATCATTGAAATGATAAAAATTTTTGATTATTAAAATAATATTTGGTAATTTCTTTAGAAAAAGGATAATTAGCAAACCAGGTTGGTAGATTCATAAACTCAGGAAGCAATGATGGTTCTCCGCGATTAATGTGTGATTGTAATTCATTGATAATATTTTCAAAATAATTTGCATCCAGTAATGGTTTAATAAATGTTTCAAACATTTTGAGCTTTTTTTTATCATTTCATTGACTAACAGTATCTAAAATTAAGTTATTAATAAAAATATTGGAACCAATATCTAAAAACGCTACTCGACGTGCTTCAATGGCATCATCACTGTATTTTAGCAAGCCTAAATATTTATTTTTAATGCTTTCTGGTCAATCTCTTCCTGTTTTTACTAACGGTATGTGCTCAACAAGTTCATAATTAATTTTATTTTTTATGCCTTTAGTATATTTAACTAAACATAACAAATAGTTGTTAATCATATTTTTGGTTGCTTGTAAAGTGTCATTAATAATATGATGCTGATAGATGAGATCAACTAAATGTTTAACTTTTGGTTTACATGTTCCCTTAACTTCAATAAGTGTATATCTACCCTTTTCTTTCACCAATGCATCAGGACGAACAACTGCTTTATTTTTATAGATAAAAACTGGTTGCAATAATAAAAAATTATCTTTTAGTAAATATTTTTTGGTCTCGTTCGCTAAATAATTAAAATCATTAATACCTTGATACACTTCATCAAAATCAATTGATTTTAAATTAATGTATTTCATTTTAATGAATTCGCGTGATTGCTTATCAATCAGCAATCCTTCGAAAATTTTAGGATCGCGCTGATCAATGGATTCATTATTCAAAATTGCTAAGCGTAACAATTCTAAAGAATCTGAATCATAATTTTCATCATCTGATTCTAGTTCATCAACATCAATCTGTAAATCAGAAGTTTTATTTTTAATATATTCAATTAAATGGGTTGGTTTATAAAATCATTGGTCACGCGGCATAATAAAATAACCAAAAAAGTCAGATTTACGAATTAATTTAGGTTTATTAAAAGTCAACATTAAAATATCTCAACTTTATTGTCAATAAAATATTTAAGTAATTCCGGTGAACACGCAGTGTGTACTACTTCACATAAATGGTATTTATGAAGATTCACTAACATTAAGTTTGAGAAAAAAATTTCAATTCCAACTGATGGTACAAGTTTTAAATTATCATTCAAAATAGTTTGTTGGTACATTTGCTTTTGTAATACATTAATTCCATCCAAAATAATTTGTTCTCTAATTAATTCTTGACTTGGCCTGATTGATATCTTAATAAGTGGAACAGCAGTATTTGTATACTGATTGTATACATAGAAAATACCACATTTTTGATAATTGTCAATTGTGGGAAAACCATTTAATAAACGTATACCACCGGCTAAAATTTTGTAAACTCCGGTAACATATGTAGATCCAATATTAGCAACTAAATGATTTAGTGCTTTGTTCAAGTCTAGTGTTGGGAATTGTCGATGTAAAGCTTCAATTGTTATGAAATTTATCTTCTGTTTATCGTATGACACTGGTTTAATGTCTTTGAAGAGAATATCAGAATTAATTGCATTGATCATTGACAAAGCATTTTTTAAAATTGAGGCAATCTGTTCTTTATCATCATTGTCCTCAATTAATGGTTGTTCAATGAACAAATTATGATTAATTAAAACTTCTCCATTGTCTTCTAACACATCACGTTGAATACAAGGCATCATTGTAAACAATGATAAATCTTGTTTTTTGAGTGTCGCTAAAACATAACGCATGTAATTGGTGGGATCAATAACAATCTCATTAATTTCAGAATTAAGACAATTATCAAATGAAACAAATCTTTGAGTTTGCTGGGCAACATTCCACGAACGGTTGATTGAACTCACTAAAGGTGGTTCAATATAGAGCGCACTAAATTTTTCGCGAACGTGATTATTCAATAATTGAATGTATTGTGAAATATAGAGGCGTGTTCTTTGGATAGAATATAACGGTTGATAATTGATAGGAAAAAAATGAAAACTCATTATTTTTCCTCGCGCATATGCGGGAATAATAGAACATTGCGAATGGTATCTTGATTGGTAAATAACATAACTAAACGATCAACCCCAATTCCTAACCCTCCAGTTGGGGGTAAACCATATTCTAAAGCATCGATGTAATTTCAATCCATTTCATTAGCTTCATTATTGCCTAATGCTTTTTCATTCAGTTGATTTTCAAAACGTTGCTGTTGATCAATTGGATCATTTAATTCACTAAAAGCATTGGCAAATTCTTTACCACAAATAAATAATTCAAAACGTTCAGTCATTCGTGAATCTTGAAGATTTTTCTTAGCTAAAGGAGAAATTTCAATTGGATGTCCATAAACAAAAGTTGGTTGCACACATTTCTTCTCACAATATTTTTCAAAAAAAGCATTAATGATATGTCCCCTAGTTTTTTGATGTGACTCTAATTCAATTTCATGTTCTGCGGCAATTTCAATAGCGGCTTGGTCTGTTTTAATTTTTTCAAAATCCACACCACTATTCTCTTGAATCATTTTTAGCATACTAACTCGTTGAAATGGTTTAGTGAAATCAATTTGTACATCTTTATATGTTAAATTTAATTTATTAAGTTTAGTCGCTAGATGTTTAAAAATATCTTGAACCAAATCCATAATTTCTCACATGGAAACATAGGCTTCATAGGTTTCAATTGTGGTAAATTCAGGATTATGAGTTGCATCCATGCCTTCGTTGCGAAAAATCCTTCCAATTTCATACACTTTTTCAAAACCACCTACAATTAATTTCTTTAATGGTAATTCGGTAGCAACCCGCAAATAATATTCTCGATCAAGTGCATTATGATGCGTTGTGAATGGACGTGCAGCTGCTCCACCTAATATCGGATGAAGTACAGGAGTTTCTACCTCAAAATAACCACGACTATCCATAAATTTTCTTAATTCTCTTAAGATGAGCGAACGAACTATGAATGTTTGTAGCGATTCTTCGCTCATAATTAAATCTAAGTAACGATATCTTGCCCTTGCTTCTTCATCTTTTAATCCGTGTCATTTCTCAGGTAACGGTTTGAGTGATTTAGCTAAAAGCGTGAAATTTTTAACATGAACTGTTAATTCACCAGTATTAGTCTTCATTGGTGTGCCTTCAGCACCTATAATATCCCCAATATCAATATCAGTTTTAAGTTTTTCAAATAATTCAGCATATGTTTTTTTATTAATGTAAAGCTGAATGGTGCCATAAAAATCTTTTAATACTAAGAATGTTTGGCGAATGGACATGATTCTGCCAGCAATCAATACTTTGGTGAAGTTTTCATGAAGTTGTTCTTTTGAAAATTGCTCAAATTCTTTTTTAAATGATTGCGTATTAAAATTACGTTCAAATTTAGTAATCGCAAAAGGATCTTGATTATTTTGTTGCATTTTTTTTAATTTGGCACGACGACTTATTTCTTGGTCATTCAATTTCGATTGCATATATTAAAACTCCTTTATAAGTTGATTTACATCCGTAATTATCGTTGCATAATTTTTTTGAAAATAAAGAATACTATCTAAATAGTCTTTATCAGTAGGACTATTAGTCGCATCTTTTGGAACAATTGTTTGATAACCCCATTGGTAAGCATCGGCTAAAGTATGTCAAACACATAAATGAGTTTGTAAGCCTACAACAATAAGCGTGTCAACTTTTAATTCTTGTAAAAGTAAATTTAAATCAGTTTGAAAAAAAGCACTATAACGTCTTTTATTAATAATAAAATCTTTTGCCATAGGTTTTATCTGCGATATTACTTTTGCTCCATTAGTTCCACCAATCGCATGTGAACCTCATAAAATTAATTCATGATCTATTTTAGAAATGTGTGCGTCATTTGTATAAATAATTGGTATGTGGTGCAATCGAGCATTTTTAATCAAACGTTCAATTGGCTTGACTATAGCAACTGCACGTTTACTACCCAATTTACCACCTACGAAATCATTAATCATGTCTACAACAATTACAACTTGTTTCATATTTATTAATCCTAATTATAAAGATAAACTATCATAAACCATTGTTTAGATATGTTTATTTTTTGCCTATTAATCATTATAAAGTTTCTGGCTAGTAATAAATTTGTAACGGATTATGCGATTTTAACTATTAATATGATTTTGAATAAATTCATATAACTGATCATTCAAAGGCTCTTCCATACTTAAAATATGAAATCCTTTCTCAAAATACTTAATGCGCGTAGACTGCTCTCATCGTTTTTGAAATCTTTCAAAATATTTACGATTAATCATAAAATCTTCTCCAGATTGAATGTAATAGATGTTGTATTTTGCATTCTCTAAATTACGATATAAAAATCTTCATGCTGGTTTAAAACTTCATCAAGATGCTAAATATAAACATAGATCCATAATTTTATTGGCATTAGCCACTTTTGATAAACGTATAAGCAGCGGATTAGAAGAAAAAATTTCAGATGTGTCTTTAGCATGATAATCTTTGTAATGAATCCCAAAAGGAATGGTGATTAACATTTTTGCAAAAATAATTAGTTTCTGAGTCCGCGGTGAATGACTAGCGTCTTTAATATTGTGTGGCATGTTTCAACAAAAGACACCAGCAATTTTTTTATCATGATGTTTGTAATAAAGGTAAGCCAATGCACTACCTCATGATTCTCCCAAAATATAGATTTGTTTATTAGGAAAAATTTCATGAATTTTATTGATAACTTCATCCAATTCCTTTAGAAAAAATGATGGCCAACGTTTAGGTAAATTTTTATTGTCACCTTGTCCAGCTCTTTCATAACTAACAAGGTAATGTCGATCAAAAAAAGGATGATTCATAATTTCTACAAATCGATTGGTCCCTCCCAAGCCATTAATAAATAAACATACAACGGTATGTTGATCTACAATGATCGGTTTAAAACTAATGAAAGGAATGGTATGCTTAAATCCCTTTGCTTCAAGCATTAGTTTGGTTTCACGATTATTTTCAAACTTTTTCACGTTGATACTTTTTATATTGCCCTTTAAGTAATTTTAAAAACCCTATTTGTGATGTTATCAAAATTAATTTGTTTAATTTCATAATTAAAGGCAAAGTGTGTTTATTAATGAAGAATAAATAACCGGTTTTAATAAGCTTATTGTAATAGGAATTATGCATTTCACAATTTTTTCTTAGAAAAGTTAATTCTGCATTAATTTGTTGTTTTTTTTGCCAATGATATATTTGTTTGTTTAATGAAATAATTAACATAATGAGATAAAACATTTGTTTGATGCAATTAATCAATGATCTAATTCGCTTATTGGTTAAATCTTTATCATTAAAATTTAACATTTGATGAAAAATATTTATAAGCTTTGGTAATGAACTCAACATATTGTTAGGCAACATTGATTGATCTAAATAACCAAATTTATATTGGTATACAAAAACATGTCTGGGCATTAAAGCAATCTGACGACTTGCTAATATGGAATAAAAAACTAACAAGTTATCTGTATATGATGTTTTTGTTGGTAGTGGTCTCATTTTTTTAAGAAAATCTGTTCTTCAAGTCATGGCATGCATGGTAATGATTTTCACAAAAAAACGTTTGTCAAAATTAGTAAATACAGTCTTGTTGTAGAGATTGTAGTATCTTTTCATTAAAGCATTGTTTTTGATATCATGAATTGCATAACTATTAATAATAATATCACAGTCAGTTTTAGAGATATGTTGTAAGCTCTCAAAATAACTTTGGAGATCATTTGTAAAAAACGAATCATCAGCATCAAGAATTTTTACATATTTAGTCTTTACATGTTTAATTGCATAATTGACTACTCCACCCCAATTATTGTTTTTAGTCCGCACATATTTAATGACATTCGGATAAAGTTTTATTCATGGTTGTATATAAGGTAATAATGGATTTGGGTTACCATCATCAACAATTAATACATCAAAATAATTACCCAATTGGTAATTTAATGATTCTAAAGTATTGTTGATTGTCGTTTCTGCTTTATAAGCAGGAATAACAATCGTTAAGATTTTAGATAACGGACGTTTCTTAGATATCCCATTCACAAACAGGTTTAGTACCTTCAGCTTTCATCATTTTTCTACAGGCTATGCATCTTCCTCAATTAGGACATGTTCGTGTCGCACATGGACAATCTTTTTTAATTTTCCCACTCATAATGAATAGATTATACTTAAACGAATACTTATAATGGGTGGATAGGTTAATTATGATTATCAGCAACGCTAAGATAGTTCTTGAAAATAAGATAATTCATGGCTACATTGAATTTGATGATAAGCAGATTGTTGCTATCAAAACTGGCAAAACTAAAATGCCAAGTTATGATGCCAAGGGTTTATATTTACTACCAGCTTTTATTGATAGTCATACTCATGGGGGTTATGGATTTGATTTTAATATGTTAGCTAACGATCATTATCAAAAGCAGTTTGACAATTATTTAAGACATATCCATAAAGAAGGTGTGGGAAGCATATTTTTAACGACAGTGACTTGCAGTGATAAAGATTTAAATAACATTGCAAGGAATTATGAAAAAATCAAATCACAAGATAAGGATAATGTAATTAAAGGTTGATATATTGAAGGCCCATACATATCCCCTGCTCGTAAAGGTGCTCATAATGTGAAATTAATTCGTCCAATTGATATCAAACAATTGAACAAAATTCAGAGCATACTGCCGAAGGTTATTAAAATTTTGGCAGTTGCACCCGATGTGAAAAATAATTTAAGTAAATATAAATTAATTGAAAAACACTTTTTTTTAGCAACTGGGCATACTGATGCTAATTATGCACAAGCTATACAATCATTTGATTTGGGGGCAAAAAGAGTGGTACATTTGTATAATGCCTTGCCTAATTTTGATAAAAGAATCCCAACAATTATCAATGCCATATTTAATCGCACTGATTTAAATTGTGAATTAATTTGTGATGAAGGACACATTCATCCTCATGTTATTTTAAATAGCTATAAAATTTTAGGTGCAAATCAACTAGTGGTGATTAGTGATAGTTTACTAACTAAGGGATTAAAGAATGGACAATATGAAGTTTGGGGTATTAAGTTGGACAAACGAGGAGCATTAGATTTTTTACATGACACTAACTCCATTGCCGGCGGTAATTTACCTTACAATCAACAAATTGAAAATTTTGGTAAGATTACTAAATGTTCAATGATTGATATTTTGAAAGTATCTAGTCTGAATGCAGCTAAGAGTGTTCGTCAACATCAGCATTTTGGCAATTTGATTGTTGGAGCAGAAAGCAATTTTGTTTTGTTAGATCAAAATTATAAATTGCATACTACTTTCATAAATGGGAAACCAATATAATGGCAATTCAATATATTCAGTGTAAAAATGAAGCAGAAATTGGTATGAAAGTTGCTCAATTATTTATCCAACAAGTTAAGTCTAAACCAAATTCAGTTTTGTTACTTGCCACCGGTTCAAGTCCTATTTTAACCTATTTTAATATTGTAAAAGATCATCAAAATAATGGAACTGATTGATCAAAGGTAACTACTTTTAACTTGGATGAATACATTGACATCAACCCTAAATACACACAACAATCTTATCTTCATTTTATGAATGAAAATTTATTTAATCACATTAATATTCATAAAAGTAACACATATTTTCCAAATCCTTCATTAGTTGGTGATAAATATCAACAGTTAATCAATAGCTATACTGGCATTGATTTGGCTATTTTAGGTGTTGGAGTTAATGGGCACATTGCTTTTAATGAACCTGGAACGCTTATTACGGCAACAACACATATTGTTAATTTAACTGAGTCTAGTCGTTTAGCTAATGCACGGTTCTTTGATAATGACATTAATAATGTACCTAAACAAGCAGTTTCAGTTGGTCTCAAAGAAATTTTACATGCTAAAAAAATTCTTCTCGTAGCTACTGGAGAAGCAAAAAAACCAGCAATTAATCACTTGAAACAAACTCAAGATTTTGATCAACAGTGGCCCATTACTGCCCTTCATAAGCATCATGATGTATTGGTATTTACAGATTTTAAATAAACAAAAAAGTTAAAAATAAGCAACAATAACTAAAATATATAAATTAAAATTGGTTATATAATTTCGTGGTGCCACCCCAAACGTTTAAAAATCAAAAAATCAGTTGGATTAGTTGAATTAAAGATCACATTATTGTGATCTTTATGCCAGCTTTATTTTTATCGCTCAATCGTTTTTTCTATTTATTAGCCCGTTTAATTACCCATACAACATTTAAAGATGGTGGCGGTTTTTTTGTTTGAAACCTACCAATTGATGAAAACATCCCATTTATATCTTTTTTTGTCATACCTTATTTACTGTCTTTTGTATATTGAATCATTTTTCCTTTTGTTGTATATAAAATAATGGGTAAAAATGTTTTTTACCGTTTTGTAACTGCAACTCTATGTGCTGAAATAATAGGTTTCTTTTGGTTAGTAATATTGCCATCAAAATTATCTTATGGAGACTATGTCAGTCGACTAAGTTATAAAAACCAACCATTGTATGGTTTAATGGATGCACTAGTATATAAAAATGATTTACCGGATAATTTAGCACCATCATTCCATGTGCTGGCATCTTTTCTGCCTTTTATTGCTTGTTGTAGTAAAAATGCTAAAGGAAAACATAATCCATGGATGGTTATGAGTTCAGGGATCGCTTTTATATTAATTGCTCTATCAACTTTATTTGTAAGACAACACTATATGGCTGATGTTTTTTCATCTATGTTAATTGTTACGGTTGCTTATTTTGCTGTGTGCCAGTGAAAATGAGACTTGGCAATACAAAAAATAAATGAGTGATGGATTGTGAAATTTCATTGAATTCTTTTTCTTCACGACAAAACTAAATCTAAAATTTATTTTCAACCTAAGAGTGCGTATCGGAAGGTACTCTTTTTAATTGTATTTATTTCATGTTCATTATTGATTTTTGCTTTTATTGTGTATTTTGCTATTGCGAGTACTTTAATCGGTGATCCATTCCAAAGTTTATGAGGATTTGGCTTAGATAAACTTTGGCCAGGACAACCTATACCAACAATTTAAATATATATTAAAAAATTTTTAATAATATATAGATAAACTTTTTTTAAGGTTATTATTGGTGTCCGCAAATGTGCAAAAACAACAATATTCAAACAATTTATTAAATAAATCCAAAATAAAAACTTGATTTTTATTGATTTTATTAATTATGATACTAAAAATATCATCATTAAAAGCACTGTTGGGTTAACTTTGCTTTTGCGAAAAAGAATTGGTGGTACAATTCGTATATCTATGCTTTCAGGCAATCCATCAATTGAGTCAGTTATTACTAAAAAAAATAAAATAGTGTATTGGATTAAAATAAAATATCCCAAACATCATTGCTTACTTAAGGCGTGGAAGATTGCAGTGAGAATTAAAAATATTAAAGAAATACTAATTTAGTCAATTTTGGAAATTAAAAAATCTTTTTAATATTATCATCGGTTCGTAAATTTTGTATATTTGTGTGTGTTTTTATTTTTCAAATTTCATTATGGGTCATTGATTTTCCTTGCAAAAGTTTACATAGAGGGCTCAATGTTTCCAATTCTAAAAAATAATTATTAGTGTAAGTTTCTAAATTACACCCAAAATCAGGATAATTTGCATTTTGTAAATTTGGATAATTGATGATAAGTTGATAATTTTTTAAAATATATGACACCCTTCCAATTCTAGAATCCATCCCCAATTTTAAAGGTCTATTATTTTTGGGATCCATTTTTAAGGATGCATATTCGTCACCTAAAAATAATCTCGGATCGTTAAGATTGGTATATGGCCATATGATTAATTTACGATTAGGCAAAAAACCAGTATTATGGTTATTAAATTTGAAAATGGCTGTGCCATTAGCCGCAAATTGAGTTAAAGACCAAACAGCAGCATCAATGATTTTAGGACCCAAATTTAATATTTTTTGTTTAACAATTAAATTATTATTTTGTACTTTCAATATTAATGTCATTTGTAAATTAAGAATAGGTAATTTATGGCCAATAAAAATAAATTCATCCTCAATTTGTTTAAACGAAACAGGCTGATTATCTGGGGCATAAGTTAATATACTTTCAGGGCTTGCTCACAAACGATGGCCGCCATAACAATGTCAAGTTTCGTGGCCAAATAATTTTTGATGTTTTTTATCGTTCATTTTAAAATTATCATGGATATCTTCAAACAATAAGTTATTGCCATTTATAGGTTTAAAACAAATAATTCTGGGCCCAAAATCTATAGTCACAATTACGCAAAATGTTTTGGTCGTGATTTGAATGCAATTTCCAAATTTCTTATAGATAATTTTTTGTACTTCAATCATGCATTTAGATTATAACTAGCATTAATACAAATATAATTACTCTAATGTATAAAAAAGATATATTCATGACGCAAAACAAAACATATATAGGGATCGAATTGGGTTCTACAAGAATAAAAGCTGTATTAATTGATGAATCTAATAGAATATTAGCGAGTGGTATCCATGATTGAGAAAATAAATTTACAAAAGGTTATTGAACTTACGGCGAAAAAGATATTATTGGTGGATTACAAAGTTGTTATAAAAATTTGAAAGAAAATTTTTATAAAAATTATGGAATTATTTTAACTTCGCCTAAATCAATCGGTATTTCGGCCATGATGCATGGATATATAGTTTTAGACAAAAATGATAAATTTTTAACTCCTTTTAGAACATGACGGAATACATCTACTAAAGAAGCTGTTGAATTTTTATCACCTTATTTAAATTTTAACATTCCACAAAGATGAAGTATTGCCCATCTTTATCAGGCAATTCTAAATAAAGAAAAACACATTAACCAAATTGAATTCATTACAACCTTAGCTGGATATATTCACTTTATTCTTACTGGTGAAAAAGTTATCGGCATTGGGGATGCAAGTGGAATGTTTCCAATTGATCCTTCTATACAAAATTACGATCAAGAAATGATGAATAAGACTAATATATTATTTAAAAAAGCAAAAGTACCGTTTACATTCCAAAGTATTTTTCCAAAAGTTTTGGTCGCTGGTGATCAAGCAGGAGTTTTGACTAAAGCAGGAGCATTAATTTTGGATCCGCATGGAGATTTAAAACCAGGAATATTCTTTGCACCACCAGAAGGAGATGCGGGAACCGGTATGGTGGCAACCAATGCAGTAGAATTTAATACCGGCAATGTCTCTGCTGGAACATCCATATTTGGCATGGTTGTGTTGAGTAAACCATTATCTCGATGATATAAGGAAATTGATGTGGTTACAACACCAAACGGTTTATTAGTGGCGATGATTCATTGCAATAATTGTTCAACCGATATTAATAAATGAATGGATATTTTTAAAGAATACAATAGATTGATGGGTTTTAAAGTGCAAGAGTTTCAGTTGTTTAAAAAAATACTTACTAACACATCTAAAGCTGATTTGGATGGTGGTTCTATTTTTTCTTGTAATTATTATTCTGGTGAACCGATTACTAATTTTTATGAAGGTAGACCAATGTTGGTTTATCATTCAAATTCCAAATTTAATTTGCCTAATTTATTTAAAACTTTTTTATATAGTTCATTTGCAACATTAACTATTGGATTTGAATTATTAAAAAAAGAAAAAATTAAAATTTCTAGTATTGTAGCTCATGGAGGAATATTTAAAACTAAATATATTGCACAAACAGTTTTATCGGCGGCTTTGAACACAAAAATAATCGTTAATGAAAATGCTTCAGAAGGTGGACCGTATGGTATGGCATTGCTAACTAAATACATTTTTCATAACAAAACAAAACTACCAACGTTTTTGTCAAATGATGTGTTTAAACATTCGAAACTCATAGAGACTATGGCTACAACTAACGAGATTTTAGGGTTTAAAAAATATATGAAATTGTTCAAAAATGGATTACTGTTGGAGCAGAAAGCAATTGAACTATTTAAGTTATAATAAGTTGTGTAAAGATACATTAGTATATCTGGAGATAAAATATGAAGAATAATGAAAAAGAATTCTGATTTGTAGTAGGGACACAACACTTGTATGGCACACAGGTTATAAATCAGGTTAAAAAACACGCAGAGGAAATGATCAATGAATTAAATAAAACGGCACATTTACCGTTTCCGATTAAATTTATCGGAACGGCTGAGACAGCAGATAACATTACCAAATTAATGAAAGAAGTTAATTACCGCGATAATGTTCTTGGTGTGGTAACTTGGATGCACACATTTTCGCCAGCGAAAATGTGGATTACAGGTACCAAACTATTACAAAAACCACTATTACATTTTGCCACTCAATACAACGAAAGTATTCCGTGAAAGACAATTGATATGGATTTTATGAATTTGAACCAAGCCGCTCATGGTGATCGTGAATATGGTTACATAAATGCACGTTTGAAAAAAGATAATAAAGTTTTGGTAGGGTATTGGAAAGATCCAAAAATTCATAAGCAAATTGCTCAATGGATGGATGTTGCTTATGCTTATAATGAGGGCACAAACATACGCATTGCACGTTTTGGTGACAACATGCGTGATGTGGGTGTAACTGAAGGCGACAAAATAGAAGCACAAATTAAATTTGGATGAGTGGTAGATTATTTTGGAATAAACGATTTAATCCAAGAAGTTGAAAAAATAACTCCACAAGAAGTTGATAATTTGTTTCAAAAATATTCAACTTTATATCATTTTGAATATGGTAATTATTCTAAAACTAAATGAGAACAACATGTAAAATATCAAGCTCGTCTTGAAATTGCTTTAAGAAAATTTTTACAGCAAGGTAATTACAACGCTTTCACAACTAATTTTCAAGATTTAGGAACATTGGAACAATTACCGGGATTGGCTGTGCAAAGATTAATGGCTGATGGATATGGATTTGCTGGTGAGGGTGATTGAAAAACTGCCGCGATAGATCGTTTATTGAAAATCATGTCGCATAATAAATTTACAGGTTTTATGGAAGATTACACATATGAAATGAGTAAGGGTAATGAATATAGTTTGCAAGCACACATGTTAGAAGTTGATCCGACATGGGCAAGTAATAAACCAAAAATTATTGTTTCTCCGCTGGGCATTGGTGGCAAAGGAGATCCGGCTCGTTTGATTTTTGATGGCAAAAGTGGTCCAGCCGTTGTTGTATCAATGGCTGACTTTGGTAATAAATTTAAATTGCTAATAAATGAAGTTGAAGCTTTTGAGCCAAATGAACCAGCACCAAAATTACCGGTTGCTAGAGTACTATGAAAAATTAAACCAAATTTTGCAGATGGCATTAGACAATGAATTGAAAATGGTGGCGGGCATCACACGGTCGCTACTGGAGCTTTGACATCTGAACAAATAATTGATTGAGCAAAAATGGTTCATTTAGATTTTGTTTTGATTAAATAATTGTATGAACATAGATAAATTAAAAAAAAATGTCTGTGAAGCAAACAAAGATCTTGTCAAAAATAAATTAGTCATTTTAACATGAGGAAACGTCAGTGGTGCAGACAGAGAAAATGACATTATGATTATTAAACCAAGTGGTGTTCCATACGATGAATTAGCACCTGATAAAATGGTATTAGTAAAAATATCAACAGGAGAAGTGTTAAATAGAAATTCGTTAAAACCATCTAGCGACACACTTACACATTTGACTCTGTATAAAAAATATAGAGAAATAGGGGGCATTGTTCACACTCACTCAACATGGTCTACTGCTTTTGCACAAAGTGGAACTAAAATTGTAGCAGCCGGAACGACACATGCTGATTATTTTAATGGCGACATTTTCTGTACTCGTAAGTTAACTAATAAAGAAATTACTAATGATTATGAACTCAATACGGGGTTAGTAATTATTGAAACTTTAATGAGAAATAATATTCACCCATTGGATGTGCCGGCTATATTGGTTAATGATCATGGGCCATTTACATGAGGTAAAAATTCTATGGATGCCGTTGAAAATGCGGTGGTGTTGGAACAATTAGCAAAAATGAATTTTATTACTTCAAGTTTGAATTCCCAAAGTATACAAATTAATAAGCATTTATTAAAAAAACATTTTTCACGTAAGCATGGTAAAAACGCTTATTATGGGCAGAAGTAGCGTCTTTATAATTTATGTTTTCGTGTCTAATAGTAGCACAAGCAAAACCCATAAATACTAACTCAAGATTAGTCGGTCAAAAATTAAACTTAGGATTTTAATTGTAGACGCTTTCAATAATAAATTTACTATTTTAGAAATTTCATGGAAACGGGCATTGTGATAAATTCACTCCACATTAAATCTAGCAGAGCTGACTTAATTGACACTATTTTGATTATGCTATACTTAATGGCATGCAATCGCCAAAGTGATTCCAAGCATTTGAGAAACGTAATAATACTAAATTTGACAAAATTGAATCTCATTTAGATAAACAAGATGAATTCAATCGGTTTGTTCTTGGAGTATTTAAGAAAAATAATCTAAAAGAATAATTGTGATTTACATTCAAAAATTAGTCATTTTAAAACTAAGATATATTATTATTTTTTATAACCAGCTACTTTAGCAGTTTTAGCATCAACATATATTTCTACATCTTTGTGGAAAATAATAACTGAACAAGGTCAGTTCACATCATATTGATTTTTCAAAATATGCTTGAAAGCTTCAGCTTTACCAACACCAGTAATAATGACAATAATTTTTCTAGCATCTAAAATATTTTTAATTCCCATGGATACAGCTTTACGTGGTACCATTTTAGAATTATTTTCAAAAAAACGAGCATTAGCTTTGATGGTGCTTGGAGTTAAATTAATTATTCTTGTAATGCTATTTAATGCTGAACCGGGTTCGTTGTATGCAATATGCCCATTATGACCAAGACTAATAATTTGTACATCTAATCCCCCATTTTTTTTAATTAATGATTCGTATTCATTTGGTTTTTTTTCTGAAGGAAAATGCGTATTCTTTAAAGGAATATTAATTTTTGAGAATAAACGATAGTTCATATAAGCACGATAACTTTCATGAATATACAATGGGTTTAAATTAATGTATTCATCTAAATTAAAAGTTTTGATTTTTTGGTAATTGGTATGCTTCTCAAGGTAATCTTTAACCATTGCTTCATAAACCGGGATACATGTACCTCCAGTTGCCAATCCTAAACAAGCATTTGGTTTATTTTTAACAACTTTAATTAAAGCTTTTGCACATGCAATAGCGGTTGCTTTTTCATCTCTACATACAAAAACTTTGTATTGATACATTTTTTGATTCATATTTTCTTCCTAGTTTTTTAAATTAGTTTTAATCTTAGTTGATTGTTCTTTAGGATATTCACCGTTTGCAATAATCTCACGCATTTTATTTTTAATTAAATCAGCTTCACTACCAAAAACAGCGTAAACAGATTGCGCAGATGGATGAGTGACACCTAATGCTCCTAATTCCAATAAACGATTAGTTTGCACGATTTTTTTATCTTTAACTTGTACTCTTAATTTAGTAATACATGCATCAATGTTTAAAATGTTAGCCGGTCCACCATAAGCTTTAATGACTTCCATTGCTTTTTGGTGCATACTATTAACCTTACTTGAAGTACCAAATTGTTTTTCATCTTGTTGTTTAATTCAATCAGCTTTGGTAAATAATTTTGTACCACCTCGACCTGGTGTTTTGAAGTTTCATTTCTTGATTGCTCAATAGAAAACTCCCATGTAAATTGGGAAATATAAAATACTCATTAATAGCAAAACCCAACAATGATTACCTCCACCACGAATGTCAGAAACTACACCATATACCACAAAATCTATAATACCTTGAGCAAATGAAAAGGTGACATGTGGCGCGATACTTGGTGCATTGTAAATAAATATTGTTGTAATCATTCCAGCAATTCCTGCTAAAGCTGCGTGAAAACCTCAGAACAATCAAGGTGCTAAGAATAAGAAAGTAAATTCTATTGCTTCACTAGTGCCTGTTAAACTACTAACAATTGCTCCCGGAATTACAATTGCTCCAGCTTGTTTTCGACCCTCTCCTTTAGGAGCTGCCATTAACATACCAATAGCTGCACCTGGTAAACCAAACATACCAAAAACATAGGCAAAATTAGTATATTGTCCTGGGGCAATTGCAATATGATTTGCCTTTGAAGAACTAATAATATCTTGGATGGTAACAGTATAATCACCATGCTTGCCAATCAATTTTAAGAAATAGATTTGCATATTAATATCGCCTGTAACTTTTGTTGGTGCGGTATCGCCAGCTAATAAATACGCAGCTCCTAAATTATGGTCACCAACTGAAATTAATGTAGCTGTATCAAAAGAACCACCAATATCTGTAAATCACAACATTGTGTTTAAAACATGATGTACACCAAAAGGTACTAAAGCACGATTGACTATCCCATAAATCAACGAATTAAGTCCTCCATATCGACCTAAATATTGCATGTATTCACCGAAAGCATACAATCCTTGTCCAACGAGTGGTCAAATTAAAGCAAAGAGAAATCCTAAAATAATCATCGCACCAAATGTAATAATGGGAATGAATCTAACACCACTAAAAAAACTAATAGCTTGTGGCAAACGAATGTCTTTAAATTTATTGTATAAATAAGCTACTATCCCCCCCACAATAATTCCTCCAAATACTGAAGTGGAAAGCATTTTAATTCCCAAAGTTTCCGTAAATATAGCGTTAAATTTATCAGGTGTAAAAGTGTACCATAAAAAATGGTAGTTGTTGTCAGTACCGTGCGGGCTTATGATTAAAGCAGCTTGTAATGATGCAAACACAAAATATCCCAGGACTGCTGATAGTCCTGCAGTACCAGCATCTTTTGTAAAGGTAATCGCAATGGCAATGGCAAATAATAAAGGTAATAAGGTAAAAATTATTTGCCCTGTTAGCATTAGAACACTGCCAATAGTTTGACCAGCAATGCTCCCCGCAAGTGAATGGATGGTAGAACCAACTCCTAATGCTAACCCAGCAATAGGTAGCATAGCTATCGGAAGCATCAAACCACGAGACAATTTGGCAATTACTTCGCGAACTCTGCCCTTATTTTCTCGTCTTTTTTCTTGATCTGTTTTGACTTCACCAAAACTTATTTTTTTATGTTGAAACATTTTAATTCCTTAAGATTAATCAGTTGGATCATCAATTACCGTCACATGAAAATTATCTGATGAGATAGTAACAGGTGAATCTATAAATGTACCAGCGTTAGGAACATGATCTAAACTAACGACCGTAGAAACTCAAAAATCAAATTTATCTCCCTCCCGATACAAAGATGAATTATTTAAGTTAATGAAGATTGTGCCATATTCTTGGCTCATTCTAAAAAAAGTTAAAGCTTTTGAATCTTCAGGTTTGGTATGAACTTCTCAAATCAAAGTACCATAAGAATTTTCACCTTCAAAATTTAAATTATTAATTAATGTTGGAGCTATAGCACCATAATAGTTTTTCAAATTAATTTGTAACAATAGGGGTAATACCTCTGTTTCCACTTCATGAGAAACATTTATGTTATAGTCATCATTTTTAGGTTTTAAAGAATAACTAGCAATTTCAGAATATGGTCGGAATGCGCTATAACATAAACCGCCAATCCCTAACCCTAGTATTAATGTACAACAACCACATGTGATTCCGTATTTAAATCACTTTTTAAATTTGCCATCTGACTGACGAATATTGATTTTCATAATTTCATTTATTTTCAATAGTATACAAAAAATATTTGACTTTTTTTTATATAAGTATTATCATAAATATTCTTTCTCGATACACCCGACAGAGTTGTCGATAATAGAACTTTGAATAAATAGATAGGAAAATATGCCAACAATATCACAATTAATTAGAAAAGAACGTAAATCAAAAATTAAGAAATCTAAATCACCAGCCTTAGGAAAGAATTTCAATTCCATAAAAAATACAGAGCGACATGAAGCGAATCCGCTTAAACGAGGTGTATGTACACGTGTGGGAACCATGACTCCCAAGAAACCAAACTCTGCATTACGTAAATATGCAAAGGTTAAATTGACTAACAAACAAGAAGTATTAGCTTACATTCCAGGCGAAGGACATAATTTACAAGAACATAGCATTGTTTTAATCCGTGGTGGCCGAGTAAAAGATTTGCCTGGTGTGCGTTATCATATTGTGCGTGGTGTATTAGACACACAAGGCGTTGCTAAGCGTATGCAACAACGTTCAGCTTATGGTGCAAAAAAACCAAAATCAACTGCAACAGCAGCTTAGTTTTAAAAATAAAAGGAATAAATATGCGTAAGAATCGTGCAAACAAAAGAGACATCCTTCCCGATCCAGTTTATGGATCAAAATTAGTCGCTAAGGCTATTAACATGATTATGTTAGATGGTAAACGTGGACTAGCTCAAAATACTCTGTATGGAGCTTTTGAAAAAATTGAACAAAAAACTAAAAAATCTCCGATTGATGTTTTCAATCAAGCTTTAGAGAATATTATGCCAGCGTTGGAATTAAAAGTACGTCGTGTTGCTGGTAGTAATTATCAAGTACCAACTGAAGTTGGACCTGAAAGAAAAATAACTTTAGGGCTAAGATGATTAGTACTTTATTCACGTACACGTTCTGAAAAAACAATGCTAGATCGTTTAGCTGCAGAAATAATTGATGCTGCTAATAATACAGGATCAGCCGTTAAGAAAAAGGAAGACACTCACAAAATGGCAGAAGCTAATAAAGCATTTGCCCATTTGAGGTTTTAATTTATGATGAATATAACAAGAAACAAAACTTTAAATGATACATTGGAGTTCTCTCCAGTTAGTTATTTTCAAAAAGCAAAATACCAAAAGCAATGGGTTAAATTTTGCCATAAACACGAGATTAAAGACACAACATTAAAAATTTCGGATTGAGCACTTAACCCCACGGCTTATGGTTTTTATAATGAAAAATTAGGGGTAAAATTACGTTTTGCCATTCCCCGTTTTGTTTTACTTTTGGTTCCCATTATTGGTTGAATCATTTTTCTGATTTTAGCTGGAACAAAAGGGATTTTATCTTTTGTAAAAATGAAAACTGGTGAATTAGTGAAGGTGGAAAAATAATATGGCACGCGAATTTTCCATGGAAAAGTACCGAAATTTTGGGATCATTGCCCACATTGATGCGGGTAAAACCACCACTTCTGAACGTGTTTTATTCCACACTGGCAAATCACATAAAATTGGTGAAGTCCATGATGGCGCTGCCACAATGGATTGAATGGAACAAGAAAAAGAACGTGGTATTACTATTACATCAGCTGCCACATATGCAACATGAAAAGGTTATGAATTAAATTTAATTGATACCCCCGGACATGTTGACTTTACAGTAGAAGTAAACCGTAGTTTAAGAGTATTAGATGGTGCAGTAGTGGTACTAGATGTTCAAAATGGTGTAGAACCACAAACTGAAACAAATTGACGTTTAGCAGACAATTACAACGTACCTAGAATAGTCTATGCTAATAAGATGGACAAAGTAGGGGCAGATTTTGAAATGTCTGTTAAATCATTAAAAGAAAGATTGGGTGCTAATGGTGTTGCCATTCAATATCCGATTGGTGCAGAAAATGATTTTAATGGCATTATAGATTTAGTCACTATGAAAGCCATGATGTATGATGGTGAAAAAGAGGAAAATTTTAAAATTGAAGAAATTCCTGCAGATTTAAAAACTAAAGCTGAACATTTTCGTAACATCATGCTTGAAGAAATTGTTAATTTTGACGATAAGGCAATGGAAAAATTTTTAAATGCTGAATTACTTACCATTGATGAAATTAAATTATGTATTCGTCGTGGAGTATTAACTGGTAAATTTTTTCCTGTAATTTGCGGTTCATCTTTTAAAAATAAAGGTGTAAAAGCAATGTTAGATTGCGTTGTGGACTATTTACCATCACCAATTGATGTACCTTCTGTCAAAGGTTTTATAGATGATGAGAAAGTCATTGATATTAAACCGAGTGATGATGAAAAATTGTGTGCGTTAGCATTTAAAGTAGCAACTGATCCTTTTATTGGTCGTTTAACTTTTATAAGGGTTTATTCAGGTGTATTAAAGGCTGGTTCATACTTAATGAACACTAACAAAAATATCAAAGAACGTATTTCTCGTCTAGTAAAAATGCATGCAAATAATCGAACTGAAATTGAAGAAATTCGTGCTGGGGATATTTGTGCTGTCGTCGGTTTAAAATCAACAACAACTGGTGACACTTTAGCCACCGAAGGTTATGATGTAAAATTAGAAGCAATGAAATTTGCTGAACCTGTAATTTCATTGGCAGTTGAACCAAAAACTAAAGCTGACCAAGAAAAAATGGGTGTGGCTTTAAGTAAATTAGCTGAAGAAGACCCGACATTTAAAACCCATACTGATGAAGAAACAGGTCAAACTATTATTTCAGGTATGGGTGAATTGCACCTTGACATTATCGTAGATCGTATGCGTCGTGAATTCAATGTACAAGTAAACGTGGGAGCCCCACAAGTTTCTTTCCGTGAAACTTTTACCATCCCTGGTGACGCTGAAGGTAAATATATTAAACAATCTGGTGGTCGCGGACAATATGGCCACTGTATGATTCATTTTGAACCTAATCCAGACAATGGTTATGAATTTGTTAATGATATTGTCGGTGGTAAAATTCCACGTGAATATATTAAACCAATTGACCAAGGTTTGCAAGAAGCCATGAAAACTGGACCATTAGCTGGATATCCCATGATTGATATTAAAGCAAGTGTATATGATGGTAGTTACCATGATGTTGACTCTTCAGAAATGGCATATAAAATTGCGGCTTCATTGTCTTTAAAAGATGCCGCTAAAAAATGTGGGCTAGTTTTATTAGAACCAATCATGGCAGTTGATGTAACTGTTCCTGATCAATATTTTGGTGATACAATGGGAGACATCTCTAGTCGTCGTGGCAGTATTGAAGGTACTGAACAACGTGCAAATGCTCAAATTATTAAAGCTAAGGTTCCTTTAAAAAACATGTTTGGTTACGCAACAGATTTGCGTTCATTTACACAAGGTCGTGGTAATTATGTAATGCAATTTAGTCATTACGCTCAAGCACCAAAATCAGTGGTTGAAGAAATAGTTACTGCTAAACAAAAAAACAAATAATTAATTGACTAATTAAATGATGTTAAAATCAATAGTTTATTTCACTATAATTTTTTAGTGTTTAAAAAAAATATTTTTAAAAGAAGATTATCATTACTAACCTCTTTATCTTTTTTATCTGCTGTTTTAATTAGTACAACTGCTTGTAGTAAATTACCAGATAAAACTGTTAATCCGTTTTGGTCTTCATTTGAACAAAACGATCCCAAAGCTGAAGATAATCAAAAATATAGTCCAACTAGTGGTATATCTAACCTTTCCACTACCACTAGTAGCGGACCAATTAGTGGTTACAATTTGAATGCTCATACTAATGATTTGCGGGGATATGGATTTAATGGACTCAAAACTTTTTATTATGAAGCGCAAGCTAATCCTGACCAAGAGATTTTTTTTGAAAATTTAATTTATGATAATCTTCACATAAAAGTTGGTAAAAATACAGAACTATCCTACAAAATATTTCCAACTTTGGGCGACGAAAATTTACCTAATGTTAACCAACGTTATTTATCTTCATACATAGCGATAGATCTGATCTATACCAATAAAGAAAATGATAGAGATCCGCGAAGGTTATCGCTTGATTCGCGAGCAATTGATCAAGATGGGATCCATATGGATGCATATAATCAAGGTTTATCAAAAACGTTATATTGCAATCAATGAAATAGTAAACATGTAAATATGAGTTTTTTATCAGGCAAATGAATTAAAAAAATTCTTTTAACTTTCCATACATCAACATCAGCAGAGCTTCCTATTTCAGGATACATTGATGATTTGTCCATAGCTGATGCTTCAATAATTGATAAATCATCAATATTGAATTATGTTGACACTCGCAGAGGTACTAATACTTATAATACTTGAAATCAAGATGGAAAACAATTCTCTCGTGGATTGTGTGTCCCTTATGCAACTATCCCTAATGGTTTTAATTTATATACACCATTCACAACTAGTGGAGACTACAATTGAATTTACACCTATGCTAGTGATAATAGTGAATTAAATAATCTACCATTGTTTACAGGAATTGGTTTTTCACATGAGCCGAGTCCATGGATGGGTGACCGCAACTCTTTTGCAGTTATGCCAGGAATTGTTAACAGCATAGCCGATAGCCAAATTGGTAATGTTGCCAATCGTGGAATTGAATTTAAGCATGAAAACGAAATTGCTCGACCAAATTATTATTCAGTTTTATTGGATAATAAAATTAAATGTGAAATATCTCCTGGTGATCACAGTGCAATTTTTCGTTTTACTTTCCCAAACGATACTAATTTTGGATCTTTAGTATTTGATTCTGGGAAAAATAATGGACAATATGCAGATAAATATTGATTTGGTAGCCAACCTAATAATAATTTAATGGCTAAAAATGAATTTGCTGGATATCTAGACTATGGTGTATTAGAAAATAGTGAGCGTAAAAATGGTGGTTCACGAATGTTTATTTATGGGTCATTTTCAAATGATAACTACCAAATTCATGAGTGCTCAGATGATTCACAAAGAAATAATTTGAATTTTGATTTAGCAAATAATAAAATGCTAGAAATGAAGTTTGCAACGTCTTACATAAGCGTGGATCAAGCAAAAAATAACTTACATCAAGAGATTATTAATCAAAATTATAATTTTGAAAATTTACAGCAAGCAACTACTAAATTATGAGAACAACGACTATCAGCAATTGACATTAGTAAATCAAATGCTACACAAACGGAGAAGCAAAATTTGTATGAAAGTTTGTATCGTTTAAATATCTATCCAAATAAATATTTTGAAAATATTGGTACCACTAATCAGCCTGTATATTATCACGCTTCACCAGTTTTACCATTAGTAGGACAAATTACAGATGAAGAAACAAACGCACAAATTAAACCTGGTAAAATGTACGTTACTAATGGATTTTGAGATACTTATCGTACGGTATGGCCTTTATATCAATTACTGTACCCTAATTTAACCAAAGAATTAATTGAAGGGTTTCTATTACAATATCAAGAAGGAGGGTGAATTGCTCGTTGATCTGCTCCAGGATATGCAAATATGATGAACGGAACATCTTCTGATGCAGCTTTTGCTGATGCTTATACAAGTGGTGTAATTAAAGATCCTAACACTATTTTGGATATATATAATGCTGTAATCAAAAATGCAACTGTTGTTTCTAATAATTCAGCTTATGGTCGTAAATATTTAAATCAATCATTATATTTAGGTTATACACCAGCGCCAGAAGATGATAGTGAAGAAACTTTAGCATGAACTGTAGAAAATCATATTAACAACTATGCGATTAGTCAATTAGCCAATAAATTGGCAAGCGATACAACTATATCAGATAGTCTCATTTGATCAAAAACCAATCAAACTCGAGAACAAATTAAATCTATAGCAGATTATTTTTATCATGATGCCATGGGATATGTTTTAAATTTTGATGAGGAAATTGGTTTTTTTCGTGGTAAAAAAAATGATGGCGACTGAGCGCATCAAACAGAACCTGCACCAAATTTTTACAATCCTTTAAATTGATATTATGAAAATACTGAAGCTAGTGGTTGAAATTATGCCTTTAGTGTTCCATATGATGTTCAAGGATTGATTGATATTTATGGCGGGCAAAATGCTTTTATTAATAAGCTCGATGAATATTTTATTACTACCGAAGATGGTAAGCATTATGGCAATCGAGGAGCTGCTAGTTTAGAAATGTTTGAAGCTAGAGATACACGCTGAGGTCAATTCAGTTTCAGCAACCAACCATCACACCACATTCCTTACATGTATGCAATGGCTGGAAGGCCTGCAAAAACAGAATCTATCACTCATGAAACATTAAATCGTTTATATGTTGGTGCAGATATTGGTCAAGGGTATTGTGGTGATGAAGATAATGGTGAAATGTCAGCATGATACATTTTATCTTCGCTTGGTTTATATGTTTTAGCCCATGGTAGTGGCCAATATGTTTTAACGTCACCGCTATTTGATCGTATTAGTATTAATCGTGATAATGGTAATGTAATTTATATAAATAGCGAAAATAGTTCACGACAAAATATTTTTATTAAAAATGCAAACGTAGATAATACACCAATTAATGATGCTTATTTAAACCAATCAACAATTCTAGAAGGTAACCACACAATTAATTTCGATCTAACTAATGATGCCAATACATCATGAGCTACTAAAACTATATCTGGAGCAACACCAACCCCCATTAATGATGTAACTGGAGTCACCTCAGATTGAACTAGTTCGCCTTCTGGGATATCATTGGATAATTTGTTTGATAAAGATGCTAATAGTAATGTTTCATTTGATGCAAATAATGTTTCATTAATCTGTGATCGTAGTAATATGTCCAATGAACATGTTAACCAATTTATCTTAACTTCTGGAGTAGATAACCAATTATTCACCAAAATAATTGTTGCAGGCAGAGATGAAGAAACACAAGAATGAAATGAATTAGCACAATGGAATGATCAAAATTTCCAATATGCTCAACAATCTAAAATATTTGCCATTAATCTAGACATAATATATAAGTATTACAAAATTGATATTGTCGGTACACAATCAATCAATTTAGCCGAAATATCGCTACTAAATTTTAGTAACAAGTAAACCCTATATGAAATATTTTAAATTAAGAAGGATATTAAAAAAAGTAAGCGGAACAAGTGTGATTGTCGTCGGTATTCCACTGATAATTTTAACCAATTGCAGTCGCACGACAAATACCATTAATCCTTTTTATAGTTCGTTTGAAGAAAATAGCGACCATAATCCATTAATAAATGACATAACTGCAGCTGAGAATGTTGAAAATTTAACTACCACTGTTGACACAGGTCCAATCCATGGTTACAATTTAGCTAAAAAAACAGATGATACAGGATTTGGTTTTACTGGTTTTAGAGCGTTTGAATATGCTTGTCTGTCTAAAAATGCCAATCAACATACGAAATTTATAGCAAATATTTATGATAATTTAAACATTACAATTGGTAAAAATACCGAGCTATCTTATAAATTATTCCCTAATATGGGCAATAATCAAAAACCCGCATTACTAGACATTAATTATCCTGCAGAAAATATTATTGTTGATTTACTAATTAATGATAGTGCCGATACTAAAAATTTAATTACACTTTCTTCATTGAAATTAAATGATGAAAACGGTTTTCAATACACACCAATCAATCAAGGACAATCGAAAATTTTAATGAATGACCAATGAAATGCTAAGCATGTTCCCCTAGGTGCATTAGCTGGTAAGCATATACATGGTATTCAACTTTATTATGAATTTAATACGCCTAAAGAAAATGAAGAAATCAAAGGTTGAATTGATGATATAAAAATAGCTGATGCAAAAAAAATCAATACTCAATCGTTAGCTGATTATGTCGATACAACAAGAGGTACAGATTCTAGCGCTAATTTTTCGCGCGGATGTACAATACCAATAACAAGTTTACCTAATGGGTTTAATTTTTATACTCCATTTACTAATTCAGAAACCGCAGATTGAAGTTATTCTTATAAACAACATAATGATTCTAATAATCTCCCCACAATTAATGGTTTTGGCGTCTCACACATGCCTAGTCCTTGGATTTCTGATTACGATCGATTTACAATTATGCCTCAATTGGCTGATCAAATGGATTATTCAGCCAATTCAATCCCAAACCAGAGAGCAATAGAATTTAGTCATGAAAATGAAATTGCTAAGCCTAACTATTATGGCGTCACTTTTAATAATAAATTAAAAGTAGAACTAGCCCCACATGATCATAGTGCAATTTTTCGTTTTACTTTTCCCGAACAACAAAATTTTGGCGCATTAATTTTTGATTCTGTTCGTAATAATCAAACTAATCAAGATCCGATTGAAAAATTTAAATTTAACAATAATGTCGTTAGTGGTTGAGTATGAAACATGCAAGGTGCAAACGAAGGAACTACAATAATGTATATTTATGGTGAATTATCCAATGCTAATTACACCATCCATAATACTAATGAACCAAATAAACAAAATTTAACATTTGATTTAAGTCAATCAAAAACAATTGAATTTAAATTTGCCACTTCTTTTATTAGCCAAGAGCAAGCTAAACGTAATTTGCAAATGGAAATTAATAATAATTTAAATTTTGATTCATTAGTTACATATGCGGGCAATACTTGACAAAATAAATTGCAAGCCATTGATTTAAGTCGTAGTAATGTCAGTCAAGTAAATTTAGTAACGATGTATTCTAATTTATATCGTTTAAATTTATATCCTAATTCTCATTTTGAAAATACAGGTACAAAATCAAATCCAATTTATCAATATGCATCACCAGTTCTACCAGTTCAAGGTGATATCAATGATGACTATACTAATGCTCAAATACGTGATGGCAAAAGCTATGTAAATAATGGATTTTGAGATACTTATCGCACGGTATGGCCTTTATATCAATTACTGTACCCTAATTTTGTTAATGATTTAATTGGAGGATTTTTATTAGAATACCGTGATTCTGGATGAATCTCTCGATGATCTTCACCGGGCCACAATGATTCTATGACAGGGACTTCGTCTGATGCAGCTTTTGCTGATGCGTATACGAATAATGTAATATCTAATATTACAACTGCAGTAAATATTTATAATGCAGGGATGGCTAATGCGATGCAAATGCCACCAAACAAATATGTCGGTAGGAAAGGTTTTAATCAGTCATTATATTTAGGGTACACTCCTGTAGAATACGGAAGCGATCCCAGTGATCAAAAAACTGATAGTAGTGCTGATTGAAGTTTACAAGGATATATTAATGACTACGCTTTGGGTAAATTAGCCGTAAAATTAGGTAATGATCCTAAACTAACTGAAGCTTATGCAAATGTTGCCACTGGGCAAAGTAAACAACAAATTATTGATACTGGAAATTATTTATTAGGCAGATCGCAAAACTATTCAAAATTATTTTGGGTACCAGAAGGTCAGAGTAAAGAACAAGGATTTTTTAGAGGTAAATTTACTAATGGTACATGAGCTGGCCAATGACAAGATCCTGAGAATCCATGAGCAGCAGCTTTTGATCCAGAATCATGGGGCAGTGAATTCGTAGAAGAAGATGGATGAAATTATGCGTTTAGTGTCCCATTTGATGTTAACGGCTTAATAGGATTGTATGGTGGACAAGAAAACTTTATTAACAAGTTAGATACATTTTTTAACACTCCGGAAACAGGCTTAAAATTAGGAAATTATGGACGTTGAGGTAATGATTTTTTATATGCCATGGAAGCACGAGATGTACGTATGGGACAATTAGGTATGAATAATCAACCATCACACCACATTCCTTACATGTATGCTGCAGCAGGATTACCAAGTAAAACTCAAGCATTAACACGTGAAATTATTGAAAGATTATTTATTGGTAATGATATTGGTCAAGGGTACCTAGGCGATGAAGATAATGGCGAAATGTCAGCATGATACATTTTATCTTCGCTTGGGCTTTATCCATTGGCTCTAGGTAGTCAAGAATATGTTATCACTTCGCCGCTTTTTAAAAATGTACAAATTAAACGAGATAATGGTAACCATTTAAACATTGTTGCCATTAACAATAATAAAAACAATAAATATATTCAATCGGTTAAAGTTGATGGCAATCAATACAATGATGCTTACATTTCGTCTTTGAACTTATTAAACAATAATCATACAATTGATTTTACAATGGCTGATAATCCTACCTCCTGAGCCAATAAAACTATTACACCTACTATTCCAATTGAACAAACAGATGTTGCTACAAATGGAACTTGAAGTTCTAGTGCAGCAGTAACAAATTTAGCTAAATTAATTGATCAAAATACATTAACATCCGCTGCATTTACAGCACAAACTACAGAACTAAAATGTACATACAGCATTTTATTACAAGAAAAAATTATTAATTCTTTCTCTTTAACTAATAGTTCTCAACCGATTTACTTTAATAAAATCGAATTATATGCATCAAATACTGAAGATAAAAATCTTCCAATATTAGTAATTAATAATCAAGACTTTGCTAAGAGTTATGAAACCAAGCAATACAGTTTTTTTAGCAATCAAAATTATAAAAATTATTGAATCACACTTTATACTGACGATGTCAATTACAATTTGTCAGAAATTCAATTAATTTGTTAAATACTTTAATTATTTTTTACTTAGTTTAGATAATTGTTCTAACTCAACCAATAATTTTCTTTGGATATTTTCGTATGCTTTAGTGTTAATAGTATTTTTGTTACTAACAACTTGTTCAATCTGTTGCTTACGAATTTCTAAAATTGATGGATTAATTTGATCAGTGAGATAAAAAAAGTCAGTGATGATATTAATTTGCTGACCATCCATTTTGTAGATACCTTTATTAACTAACGCTTGTACTCGATTACCATTGACATCACGAATATAACAAAGTGACGGCAAAATTGAACCAATTGATGGTTGATGGTCGGCTAAAAAACCGATTATTCCGTTTGGCGTTTTTAATTCTACCTGCAAGACGTCATCTTCAAAGAAAGTCCCAGCTGGGGTATTAACTTTTAGTTTAAAAAATTTAGGCATAATGTTTATTTTTTAGCACTAGAACGTTGCTTTACTTCAGCTAGGGTAGACGCAAATAGAAAGTGCTGTTCTGGAATATTATCACAGTTACCTTCAATAATTTCTTTAAACCCTTCAATCGTATCTTTGATTTTTACATAAGCACCTTTGTAACCTGAAAATTTTTCAGCAACAAAAAATGGTTGACTTAAAAAATTACGAATACGACGAGCGCGAGCAACAATTAATTTATCCTCTTCACCCAATTCATCCATACCTAAAATAGCAATGATGTCTTGTAATTCTTCAAACTTTTGGAGAATTTCTTGGACTTTACGAGCGGTACGATAATGTTCAATCCCAACAATATTAGGATCCAATAACCTACTTGAAGATTCCAGTGGATTAATCGCAGGATATATTCCTAATGAAGCAATTTTCCGATCTAACACTGTCTTAGCATCTAGATGAGTGAAAGTAGTTGCTGGTGCTGGATCTGTTAAATCATCTGCCGGAATATAAATAGCTTGTACAGAAGTAATTGAACCATCTTTTGTAGAAGTAATTCTTTCTTGTAATTGACCCATTTCATATTCCAAAGTTGGTTGATAACCCACTGCAGAAGGCATACGACCTAACAAAGCTGATACTTCACTTCCCGCTTGGGTAAAACGAAAAATATTATCAATAAATAGTAACACATCTTGGTGTTTTTCATCTCGAAAATATTCCGCCATACTTAAAGCAGTCAATGCCACACGCATTCTAGCGCCTGGAGGTTCGTTCATTTGGCCAAACACTAATGCAGTTTTATCAATTACACCACCCTCAATCATTTCATGATATAAATCATTACCTTCTCTAGTTCTTTCTCCAACTCCTGCAAAAACTGATAACCCACCATGCCCAGTAGCGATATTGTGAATTAATTCTTGCACTAATACTGTTTTACCAACACCCGCTCCGCCAAATAAACCAATCTTGCCACCTTTAATGTAAGGTATTAGCAAGTCAATTACTTTAATTCCTGTTTCTAAAATTTCTGTTGTCGTTGCTTGATCAACAAAACTTGGTGCATCTTTATAGATAGGTGCAAATCTAATGTTCTTAGGCATCGGTTGATCATCAATGGGTTGTCCCACAACATTAAACATACGACCCAATACACCTTCACCTACTGGTGCTTTAATTGGCCCACCAGTTTGCACTACTACTTGACCTCTTTGCAGTTCATCAGTTGCTCCCATTGAAATGCAACGCACAACATCATCACCAACAATTTGAGCTACCTCTAAAATTGTTTTGCTGCCATCCGCACGAGTGATGCTAAGAGCATCATTAATATTTGGTAATTGATTATCTGGGAATTTTACATTAACTACTGGCCCCAAAACTTCCAAAATAACACCATTATTATCGCGAATTTTCCTATTACTTTCCATAAGTTCTCCTTTTACATTGTGCTTCCATCAGCACCAGCAACAATTTCATTAATTTCTTGAGTAATGTTTTGCTGACGAGCATCATTAAACTCTAACGTTAAATCATTAATTAATTCTTTAGCGTTGTCTGTAGCCGTATCCATTGCATTACGTCTTGCTGCGTTTTCACAAACATTTGATTCATAAATGGCAGCATATAAAGCAGTGGTTACAAAAATTGAAAGTGCACTATTAAGAATGTCTTCTTTGCTAGGTTCATATTCAATTTCTTTATTTTTTTCATCTAAATCAATGTTAACCATATGTTTTTTGGTATCTGCAGTTTTAAACAAAGAGCTATCAAATGGTAATAATTGAATATCAGTTGGATTAAATGTTAATGAGTTAACGAATTTAGTATAAACTAAATTAATTGTACCAAATTGTTGACTGTTATATAAATTTAAAATGTTTTCACATAGTGGTAACATCTCTAGATAATTTAAATTAGTATTAGAAAATTCTAAACGATCTGCAATTTTATCATCAAACCCATGAGATTTTAAATATGCGTAACCTTTACGACCAATAACGATAACCTTGTCATTAGGTTTTCATTTACTCATTAAATGTTTACAAACATTTATGTTAAATGAACCGCATAATCCAAGGGATGAACTAATTAAAATTCATAGATTAGCTTGCGTTTGATTTTTAATTGAAGGTGAAGGAACGTTTTTAGCTAAATCTTCAATGATGTTATAAAATTCTGCATAAAAAGCATTCACATTTTTGAATTGATTCATTAATTTTTTCATTTTCGCAGTTGCTACTAACTTCATCGCACCTGTAATCTTAGAAGTGGTTCTTATGGAATTAATACGACGTTTAATTTTATCTAATGATTGCATATTGCTTACTTATTATCTGATAAATCTAATTCACTTAATGAACCATATTGTTTTAAATCGTAATTTTCGATTCCTAAAACATAATTCTTGATAAAAACTTTAATTTCATTAACGAATTTATTGATCAATGGTTGATCAAAAGTTAATTTAGTAGCTAATTCTTGATATAACCTTGATTCGTGAAAATGCACAACTAAGTGCATTTTAAAATCATCAAAATTATCTAAAGGAATTCATTTAATCAAACGTTGATTAATGACTAATAACATAATGGCTTCGTCAATTTGAGATAGAGGTTGATTCTGTTGTTGTTTTACCATCAACATTACACGTTTACCGTGCTCAAGAATTTTTTTAGTTTCATTATCCAAATCACTACCGAATTGACTGAAAGCATCTAACTCACGATATTGTGCTAATTCAAGTTTTAATGAACCAGACATTTGCTTAATACATTTGATTTGGGCTGCACTACCAACACGCGAAACCGATAACCCTGCATCAATTGCTGGTCTTTGACCAGCATTAAATAATGAGGTCATCATAAATAATTGTCCATCTGTAATCGAAATTACATTAGTAGGAATATAAGCTGCAATGTCCCCTGCTTGGGTTTCAATTATTGGTAATGCTGTGATTGAACCACCACCATTTGCTTCATTTAATTTACAAGCTCGTTCTAACAAACGCGAATGTAAATAAAAAACATCTCCTGGATATGCTTCACGACCAGGTGGTCTACGTAACAATAAAGATAAAGTTCGATAAGCTACAGCATGCTTTGATAAATCATCATAAATAATCAATACATCTTTACCTTTTTGCATCCATTCTTCAGCTATTGTAATGCCTGTATATGGTGCGATATATTTCAATGCTGGAATATCGCTAGCGGTAGCTGAAATGATAACCGTGTAATCTAAAGCGTCTTTTGCTGATAATGTTCGTACTAATTGAGCGATAGATGAATTTTTTTGCCCAATTGCCACATAGACACAATAAACGTTCTTACCTTTTTGGTTAATGACTGTATCAATTGCAATTGTTGTTTTACCAGTTTGACGATCACCAATAATTAACTCTCTTTGTCCTTTGCCAATTGGAAACATGGAATCAATGGATAAAATACCAGTCTCTAACGGTTGTGAAACTGCTTGACGTGCCATTACCCCAGGAGCAATCTTTTCAATTTGTACAAATTTATCAGATGCAATTGTTCCTTTACCATCAATCGCATTACCAAGCGGATCAATAATTCTCCCTAATAATGCATCTCCAACTGGAACAGACACAACACGCTTTGTTCTTTTTACTATACTATTTTCACCAATATCTGTGTATTTACCTAATAGTACAACACCCACAAAATCTGCTTCTAAATTTAAAGCCATGCCATAAGAACCGTTTTCAAATTGAACTAACTCATTTAACATAACATGATCTAATCCTGTGACATTAGCAATTCCGTCACCAATTGATATAACTTTGCCTTCTTCATTCACTGAAATAGATCGTGCATATTTTTCAATTTTTGCTTTAATGGTGGTTGAAAATTGATCGTTATTTTTTAGTGGCATTTTTATTCTCCTTGTTGCGATAATTTAAAAGAATTTTCGCGCATCTTATTTAGTTTGTTACGAATGGTACCATCAATTGAAATTGCATTTGTCTTTAATTTAATGCCACCAATTAATGTTGGATCCACTTCGTTATTGATAGTAATATTATCCAAATCCATGCCCGATTTAAGAGCTTGTTTCAAAGTTAGTAATTCATTTTCTGACAAAGGGTAAACTGACGTTACTTGAACATGAACAATACCATAGTATTGTTGACATAATTTTAAAAATAATTTAATAACATTTATTAACTCACGGACACGATTAAAATCTATTAAAGTTCATAAAAAATAAATGAAAGTTTGATCTAGTTCTTTTTCAAAAACTTCTTTTATAAAAGTTTTACGCTCCTTTTTAGCAATACTAGCATTAGTAATTAATTGGTAAAGTACCTCGTTATTTTCTAAAACATTCAATAATTTAGCAGCGGTAGTAAAATAGGATTGTAAAACGTTTTTATTCTTAGCAATGTTAAATAAAACGGCAGCATAATTATTATCAACATTACTAACCATTATTAGTTACCATTCTCTTTTTTATTTTTTGCAAGTTTGTTTAAAAATTCTTTGACAATTTTTTCATTATCTTTTTTATCTAAATTTCGTTGTAATAATGCTTCAGCTGCATCAAAAGCAATATCCAACACCTGCTTTTCGTTCTCTAATTTGATTGATTGTTTCAATTGAACAGCTTGTCTTTGAGCATCTTCAAGAATTTTTCTTGCATTTGTTTTGCTTTCATTTTCAATTGTTTCTTTTTGTAAATAAGCTTGAGTCGTAGCATTTTCCACTATCGTTTTTGCTTGTGTATGGGCTAAAATACGAGTTTGTTCTGCTTCATTTAATTTAATGAATGCCTCACGACGTGATTTTTCAGCTTCTGCAATTTCGTTAGCAATGTAAGCATGTCGTTTAGCTAAACTAGCTTTGGTTGGTTTTCAAGCTAATCATATAATGATTACAAACAAAAAATTGCAAGCAAATAAATGAGTCAAAAAAACTCAAAGATTAGGTAATAATTTATTGACTATATCTTGTGAATCTAACGGTTTACAACCTGTAAGTAAAAAAATTATAGGTATAAAAAATATGGTTATACCACTTAAAAATAAAGAAAGCTTTGTTCCCTGTTTAGACATGTTTTAAATAGACTCAAGTTAAAAAATGAATTAAGAAGAAACAACGAAAATTAATAATAAGGCCACTATTAAAGAATAAATCGCTGAAGTTTCTGCAATTGCTGCTCCTACAATCATTAATGTTCGTACCCTTGATTCCATTTCTGGATTACGAGCAATTCCTTCACATGCTTTCCCAGCTGCATAGCCTTGGCCAATACCAGCTCCTATGCCTCCTACTGCTGCTATACCTGCACCAATATATGCTCCTAATTGGTTGGTAATATTAGTATCGCCAACTACTTGAGCTATCACATTTATTATATCTGTCATTCAAATCTCCTAATTCTATCTTCATATCACATTGATATTACTTATTAATAATATTACTATTTAGTTGTTTTTCATCTACAATATTTTCGTCATTAACCCGATGATTGCCATGCTCTTTTGCTAAATTTCAATACACCATCGTTAACATCGTAAATACTAAGGCTTGCACACAACCAACAAAAATATCAAAATAACCATGAATTGGTGGGGCTGACAAGCCAGATATTAAACTTAATACACCTATTACAGGAATGTAACTTGTTAACCAACCAAACATAAAATATCACAAGGTAATAATTATTCCACCAGCAAAAATATTTCCTCAGAGACGAAACGAAATGGAAATAAGTGGAGCAATTATTTCAATGACATTAAGGGGATTAACCATGATTGGATAATGCTTACCCGTTTTCTTGTTTTTGTAATTAATACAAAATCTTGTTAGGTATGATCATTTTTGATAACGAAAACCGATGACAAAAGTACCAATAAACATCACTAGACCTAAACTTAAAGTTACCGTTAATGAACCTGTAGGATAATCAAAACCTAAAATACCAATGAGATTACAACATAACAAATACGATAATAAAAATATAAAAAATGGTGTTAGTTTTTCAGAACGCTTACCCATGATATCAATCACTAACAAACGAACTCATTGAATGTATATTTGAACAATTAATACAAAACCTTTCGGCGCTTGATTAACTGGAACTTTTTTAAGTTTTAAAAAATAAATTAAAAAAAAGGTAAAAATAATAATAGTTACTAAAACTATCGTAACAATTTCTGGCGTTAATGAAAGAGGATTTCAATTTTCCATTATGACTACTTTTCTTTATGATTACCTTTGACAAAATATCATTGTACGATTAGAGTTGCCATTGGATAAATCAATGCTCCAATGACTAAGACGAATGGATTAAAAATTAGTGAACTTATACTAAGATTAACAATTAATCCAATAAGCAACGGAATGACAATGATAATATATTTTATTACAAATAAACACATTGCAAGTAAAATTATTTGTTTCTTTTGAACATCTTTTTTACCATAATTAAAAATAATATTTGTAAATTTTTGTGAGATAAACACCACCAATGTCGGCACAAATAAATTTATCATCGCAGCAAACATAACATTAAAACGCTTGATACTAATACTTATAATAATAACAATTATTAAATAACTAATTGATAGTATGGTGCTTCAAATAGCAGAAAGTGTATAAAAATAACGAGAATTTTTTAATTTATTTGGTTCCAAAAATTCGGTCTCCTGCATCCCCAAGTCCTGGAACAATATAACCATTTTTATTTAATTTTTGATCAACTGAAGCTACATAAATTTCCACATCTTTATGGATTTTTAAAACTTCATCAATACCTTGCTTAACAGAAACAATCGAAGCCAGTTTTATGGTTTTAGGCCTATATTGTTTTAATATAGAAATAGCTCTTGCTGCGGAATGACCAGTCGCTAACATTGGATCTAAAACAATGATGTTAGCACCATAAATACTTTCTGGCATCTTACAATAGTATTCAACCGGTTGTAATGTTTTTTCATTGCGATATAAACCGATGAAACCAATTGGTGCTTGAGGAATAATGGACTTAAACCCATCAACCATTCCTAGACCTGCTCTTAAAATGGGTACTAAAACGATGTTTTCTTTCATTTTATAACCTACGGTAGAAGCTAAAGGAGTCTTAATTGGAAAAGAAACATTATGATAATTTTTGGTAACTTCATAGGCCATTAATTCACTTAATTCCACTAAATTAGAACGAAAGGCTTTTGAATCTGTATCGCGGTTACGCATGCGCGATAATTTAACTTTAATGATTGGGTGATTGATAACATGTAACATATAGTTAATTATATAAGTAAGCGTAGATAACTTATTCACACTTTATAATTACATCAATGGTTAATCTTGGTAATTCATTTGCATACGATACAATAGCGTTATTATTCTCAATAATTATTTTTCCGATTACCATCTCATTGAAGAATGCTGGATTTTATGAAAGATACAAGTTTGCTAAAAAATGATCTTTTTTAATCCAAATTTTTTCGGGATTTTTTTTAGGCTTAATTTATTTCCTTATTATGTTGCTTGTTGACAACAGTCCAAACAATCAAATTAATGGTATTGCCATCACTTTAATCTTACTCCCTGGAACATTATTTACAACCCCATATTTTGCTGTTGGAGCAATTTTACCAATGTTCATTGGTATACTTTTATTATTTAATTTTTCTAACACTTTTATCATTCTTTATATAACAATCAGCTATTTAATATATTTAGCAATAATTTTCGTTTGCACTAAATTTTTTGCGAAATGAAAACTCATTTTGAAGGTAATTATTAGCCATATTTTTTTTACATTTGTTCAATCCCTTCTCATAATAATTTTAAATTATGCATTTCATGCACGACCGGCAAATATACAAAAAGAATTTTGAATAGTATCTGCAATTTTACAAATTTTTATTTTGCTCGGTTGAATTTGCATTAATTACATCAACAAAATTTATCAAAAAACACATACTTTAAGTTTAGAGGTAACTTACAATTATGAATATTTTGTTATTTCTAATTACACAGTTGAAAGTATTAATGATTTCATTAAAAATAATAATGTCCAATTTGCTTATTTGATTGGATTTTCCATCAAAAATATCAGTGGTGGCACTTATACACTTGGTTCAAGAATCATTAGTGAATATAAGCAAACAATCGCTAATGATATTTATAAATATTTCGATAAATATCCGCACAAATTATTTTTTATAAATGAGAACGAATATTTTTATGTATTAATAAAAACTGATTACCAAATTACTCAATCATTAGATACAGCATACCATGGTAATTTTTTGAAATTTCGACAAAATCAAGATTTTTTGAAACAATTTGAACTATTCAAAATTTCTGATTACAGATTTCATAATGTTGAAGTGACAGCTGACATTAATTTAATCATAAGTCTATATGGAGTTCATGATAATGATATTTTTAAATTAATTAATAGCACTCAAGTGATTGTGGATTCATTTGAACCAAATTCTAAATATAACATTATTCAATTGTCTGATTTTAGATCTAAATTAGCGCTAGACCAAGATATGAGTGAATTTCAGCAATTAAAGCAAATATTAGATATTAATGAAATTAAACTTAAATTTAAAATATTTAATTTCGTAAATGAAAATATAAATTTTCCTATTTTTAATGATTTAAAGTTAATGGCTTTTAGTACAGACGCAATTATTCGTTTGCTCCCAAAAAAATTACATAAAATTGCTATTAAGCATTTAGCTTCTAAAGCGATTGAACAATTTTCTAAGAATATACGTAGCAACGAATCGTTGATGATTAATTACCCCATCGAATCTTTGAATAATCCTGATTTCTCATCACAAACGTTCTATAGTAAAATCGCATATTTTAATATAAATGCTAAACAAATAATAGTCCTACTAGATTTGGACCATTTAAAAGAAAATCATGATCATGCAATTAATAATATTTTGAATTTAAAAAAAATTGGTATTAGAGTGGTTTGCAACAATATCACGGCTAAAACCATAGACTTTGTCAATGCAGTTAAACCTTATTTTGTATTCTTACGCGCGTTAAACACAAAAGATCCTAAAATTAAAGAATTACAAAAATTAATGAAAAAAATACTAACTAAAATAAAAGTTAAATATTACATGACCAATTAATTCATATAATTGTTTCTATGATTATTGATTTATCGTTTGTGTTATTAATAATATGTGTATTACTACTTGGTTTGCTTTTAGCTTTTCAAATTTTGTTTATGATTTATGGTACAGAAATTAAACTTCTTTTCGCTAAATTACATTTCACAAAAAAACGTCAAAAAACTGAAATTAAATTCTTATTAGATTTTTTTAATAATTTAGCTAGTACTTTAGTCAAATTAGCCAATGATAAAGTAGGTGCTTTGATTATTATTGAGAACAACGATAGTTTAGCTCCTTACATAAATATTGGTAATAAAATTGACACCAATTTTTTTCCAGAATTTGTCACTAATATTTTTTATAATCATAAATCAGCCCTACACGATGGAGCAATGATTATTCGTAATTGACGTATTGTTTCATTATCTAGTTATTTACCAATGACTAAAAAAATCGTTAATGTTGAATATGGTGCTCGTCATCGAGCAGCCTTTGGGATTTGTGAAAAGTATGATTGTTTCGCTTTTGTTGTTAGTGAAACTAATGGCAACATAACTGTCGTTCATTTGGATGAATTTAAACTTTTGAACCAATCACCAGAAAAATTAGTAATTGAAATAGTGAAATTATTTGCTAGCAGCGGAATGTTTAAAGATCGCAAGTCATTACGAAAAACTGACTTTATTTCTCAATTTGAAGAACTTAATAAACAAAATCAAATAAAACAGAAATAGTTTCATTATGTTAAAATCAAATACCAACTAGGAGACGTACTCAAGTGGTTAAGAGGACACCCTGCTAAGGTGTTAGGTCGCTATGCGATGCATGAGTTCGAGTCTCATCGTCTCCGCCAGATCAACGCAAATTGGCCGAGCAAATGACATGTCAAGAAACAAGCAAGTTTCTTGTAAAGTTTTACATAAACAAAAAAACATATTATTGAAAAATTTGATTAGTGTTACTGCATTAATTAAACGTACAAACATTAATGATATCAATGTAATTTATGATATTTTAATTAAAGATATTAAAACTATTAAGCAGTTACAAATTAATTAGTATTGGCTGCTATGGTAAAGGCTCTACCTAACCAATAGAGTAAAAGCGTCACTCAAGCTTTCTGAATCTTCGAGTTCTGATAAAGTATGGTTGCATACAAATAAAAAAGCGGTTGTACCCGCTCTTTCATGCTATGTTTCCTACCTAACCAATAGAACACCATTATAACATATTTCTTGAATTTATATACTTTTATTTTGGTAAATATTAACTCAATATTTGTTCGTTGTTAATCAGGCTAATTTAAATTTAAGAAAAAAAATAACATGCTAACATATCGACGCCAACAGAATCTTAATTGACTTAATTACATCAAACAAAAATTTTATAAACATTTGTTTAAAAATGTATTTAAACTGAAATACAGTGATGCCAATACTAATTACGAAGTGGAAATCAACAATTATTTGAAAGAGCGTGAACAGGAGGGGCGCAGAATTACTTACATTACATTGTTGGTTTATTTGATTCAATGAATGAAAAATACTCCTCAAATTCACAAGCGTGAAATATTGTGTGAATGAGAATCAGATGATGATATAAAAATTAAAATTGACACTAGCGATCAGAAGCCAGACATCAATTATTTAGATTCGGTCGGTATTTGCCTGGCTAAATCTCAAGCAGCATATATACTCAATATCAAATTAAACACTGTTAAATGATGTTTTAAGGCGTTTAAACGCAGAAATATGGGTATGTACATAAAAAACCCTGGGAGACATATCAAAACCATGCAATGAGTCTTTAAATGAGCTAAAAGTATCATTTCCCACCTAAATAACTCACTTCACCAGATTTTATTAAAATTTCACTTTCGTTCGATTAGGTTAAATTATGATAAGCGTTTATCACAAGTTGTTTTCCGCGAGTAAGTATTAAATAAATTTTAAACATTAAAATGACATTAATAATGTCATTAGTTTATCTATTTAAGTGGTGAATTTTTATACTTTGTGAAGCACTTTTTTGATAAATTTCATATTATTTTTTTAAATTATTATTAATTGACTACCCCCATAAAAACACTTCACTACCACCAATTATTTTTATAACTACCACTCAAATACTTGACTACTCCTATAAGTGAATTTAACTACACCTGATTAAAAGTAATATAAAAGATAGATTTAAAATAGATTTAACTATTAATATATTTAACTATTGATTTAACAATAAATTTAACCACTTATTTCGTTATTTCTTAATGTCATAATGATTTGTTAAGAATATATTGCTATTTTTAATAACTTTACCGTTAGCCATTGCATTTCCAATCTCACATGCATCAAAATTTGCTTGCGATGATAAAATGTAATATTCCATAACGACTCTTGCAGTATTACCTAACACCATGGCAATATTTGATACTCCTACTCCACCCTCATGCATTAGCGTTGCTTTTGTTCGTCGCAGTACGTGGGCAGTAAATTTAAACGGAAGCTTAGCTCATTTTCTAAATTTTAGAAATCCTACTGTAATTAAATCTTTACTCATTGTAAATTTTTGAAATCGATATTTTCTAATATTTTTTGTAAAAAAATTATACGTTTCTAATGGAATATAAATTTCTCTCTTTTTACATGTTTTTTCAGTATTAATTATTATTTCGGCATATTGCTGACTATTTAATTTTGAGTAAATAAATCTATGGGCAGGACTAGTATTAAACTTTATACTAGTCAATTCACCTATTCGCATTCCAGAACTTAACAATGCTTCAAAGCAATGATAAATTCTTAATCTACTCATTTTTACACTTTCAATTCGATTTTTAAGTAAATTATTTGAGCATGTATTAATTCATAATAGAAACTTTTGCCTGATTAATTGAATTTGATTGTAATCTAATCTTGTTGTGAATTTAGACACTTCATTTGCACGGTTTAAAATTAAACTGGTAACAAATTTTTTACCGTAAAACAATTGATATGCTCATTTTAAAGTGCTCGTATATCTATGTGCACTAGCGTTATTGGCAATTTTGGCTATTAAGCTATTCGCTAAACTAACATCTTTCCCTAAATTACCGGTAAAACAATTTAAAAATTTTTGAACTTGATAATAAGCAGTAGAACTTGGCTTGGATCTGCAAATTTCTAATAAGTCCTCTATTTTTATAATATTTTCAGACATTTCGCCTACATTATATACCTGCATTTGTGCGAATATTTAAACCCAAATTTGACACTACGTCACCAAGTTTTTATTTTTAATTTTTTCAAAAAATTACAAATTTTTACGTAAAAATTAATGAATAGCAATTACTTTTATAAAGGTATAATATCAATGGTGGACGGTAATGGCTACAACCATAGTTTATAAGAAGTTATAAATTTTGTCCAATCCACCGATTGTTCTTTGATAATTGATCTTAACAAACGCTATATTTTAGTAAAGTAATTTATGTTCCCGGCTTGTAGTCGGTTTACTCATAAATTGTCTAGGTGAAAATCGAATACTATATATGGCAGCATTAAACACTAATAAATTATGTTTCTTAGTCTACGGGCTATTACCCATCAATCCCTATATAGTCACTTGTGTTGGTTTGTTAAGTAAGTTTATAGATTTTAAAAAAGTGTGTTGCTTAGAAACTTGTATTGTAGATTTTATAATAATTCGAGCGTACAGAAACAAACAGACACTGTTCTTAAAGACATCGAGAGAGTTCCTAGGATGAGCTTAGCGTTGAAACTGAACTTTGTAAAATCGGAATGTCACTGCATTTGATGCAAATGTTCAAATCAAGACGGTAGCATAACTATTTATCGGGCTATAGAATGAATTAAAATTCAATATCAAAAAACAAGTGCAATTTTTGCACAAAAACAAATTGTAAGAATTACCCAACTATATGTTGGGATTTTGTCGTTATATTTTTAATCAAAATATATTAATAACAATTATGATGACAATTAACTAACAATTTTATTTTTACACCACCACCCCTCACACATGCTGATTTTACGAGAGGAGGGTGGGTAGTCAGGGCTTTCTTAAAAACCAATCGAAAGCCCTGACTACCCACCCTCAACCATAGTATTTATATATGTGTGGGGGTGGTGGTGTGTGGTGGTTAAAAAGACACGTTCAATTGCTAATATGGAGAAGGCAATTGAACGTCGGCATATTATTAATAATCATTTGCCGACCGTGTTGTTTTCACGGTGTCAATATAAGAAAAACTCGTTTCACTCCAAAAAGAAGCGCACGCCAATTCTTGGCGACTTCTTTTTATTTGGTTGAGGGAAAAGCAAAAATAAATGACAATAATCTTATTTTTGCTTTTTGTTTTATTTAAATTTTTTCATCAAAAGAAATCCAACAAAGAAAAGTATTCTTTGCTTTTCTTTTCCATGCCCGTATCTTTTCTTAAAAAGAAAAGGATACAAAAGAACGCTTATGACGGATTTTAGCGGGCATGTTTTTATACTAGGATAATTTTATTTAATTAATGATATTTGATATATACTTTAATTTAGGTATGAAATGAGAAAATGAAACCGATTTTTACAAATTACTTTATTTTATCGGAAAATGAGAGCTGGTTAATATTAAAATGCTTAAATTAGAATTCCCTGTAGTTGGCCGTAATTGGACTAGATATATGTCAACTTTGACCAAAATGGGTTATGTTAGAATGACAAAATATAAATTTCATATCGGTAATGCAAAAAAATTAATACCAGTAAACATATATAAATTGACTAATGTAGGTATACAAGAATATCATTGTCATTGAGAATCAATTCCTTGGGTTAAATCAAACATATCACCAGTCGTGTTAGAACACAACTTTATATGCCTGCGGGTAATTAAGGAATATCTTAAATTAAATAATCCGTATCGGTATTATTTGGGCTTAGAGATGGAATATTATCGAAGTAGTTTAAAAAATAAAGGTATAGAGACGAGTCTTGATCTTAAATATGCATCGTTTAATAAATCAGTTGATTTTATTTATTTAAAAAATGTTGACGGTACTGATATTAAAATTGCTGCTGAAATAGAATTAACCCAAAAAACTAAACATCGCTATTGGGGTTCAAAAATCAAAAAAACAGTATTTAGTAAATTAAACCGGGATTATCAATTGGGTTTATTTAATAGCTTGGAATATTATGTGCCAAGAAATTTATATAAATTTCTAAAAGCAATATTTGACACTGCTCCTGACAAATATAAATTGAAAATGCCATGGCGGATATTAATTTTGGATGAAATATTATTAAATTATAATAATAGTCAACGATACATCAACGTATACAAAAATATTTAATATACTTGTAAAAAAGTATATAATATATGCATGAAAGTATTTGATGGAACGAATTCTAATAAATCTAAGTGATCAACATATTTAGCTAAGTACTGGTGAATCTGGCCAATAGTCATATTCTTTTTTTTAATCTGTGGATTATTTGCAATGTGCACAGGAGGCGGTGGTGGCAACGACAAGAAACCAATACCGTCAAGTTATTTAAAAATAGAAAACAACATTCTAGAAGGTCTTAGCGCTGAAGGATTAAAGGCAGATTATAGTCAATATGACACGTTAACAATTCCCGCTAACATTATTTCTATTAGCACTAATGCTTTTAGTAATGTGACAACAAACCTTAGTTTTGTCCAAAATTTAGAATACATAAATTATGAGAATGACTGTCATTTAATGAATGTTGATTCTAATGCATTTTTAGGTCTGACAAATTTACAGGTCGCTGAATTCCCACTCACTTTAAATACATTAGGTGTTTCATGTTTTGAGTCTGATGTTAATTTTTGTATGCTCATCATTCACTCAACTCATGTTGTAAATTATTCTACTAACTTATTAACTGGAACTTTATTTAATACTCAAGAAGAATTAAATCAAGGGATGGTAGTTGTAGAAACTAATGATCTTGCAGATGATTATCGTAATGCAAGTGGTTGGAATCAATTTCCAAAAGATGCTTTTCAATCAAATGAAGAGACAAACGAAAGGTAAAAATAGAATTGGAGCTTAATTATGAAATTATTAAAAACTTATAAGTATGAATGAATCGACGAACTTGTTGATTTTAGAGATTTAGATCACTTTGAATTCAACTGAGTGTTTTTTCAGGCATTAAAATCTAAAGATAAACAATTAATTTACACGTGCAAGCATTGATATAAAAAACGAAATTGACCAATATTAACTTTGAAAGATTTTGATATGGAGTAGCATGGAAAAAATAGTTAAAGAAATGTTATTAAATAGGCAATGACACAAAGTTATCATAACATTCGTGATGGGTGAGGTTGATCGATGTTATGTACGATTTGTTGACAGTAAGCTAAACCAGATTTGATTTGGTGGTGGCACCGGGAGATTTGTAGCGAGTGAGTTAGTACTTAGGGAGTGTGAGAAATAGGGTGATGCAAAAGCAAATGTGTTTTACTAAATTTATAATCACTAACTTAAAACTGTTAGGAAGCTCAACCCTGTTGTTTTCTTTTCGCGGCCATATCTGTTTCTTACAAAGAAAAGGATACAAAAGAACGCGGTTAGCGCGGGTTTTTAGTGTCCGCGATTTGTTTTTGTATAGCAAGACCCACTGACGTGGTAAAAGAAAGGAGTAAATATTATGAAGAAAGAAAATAAGTATTGTGGTTTCAATAACCTCAACGAATTAGCTGCAGCTGTTAAACAAGCTGTTGGCAAAGCTTTGCAAGAAACTAAAAAGAAAATAAAAGAGTAGATATGTTACTAAGTGATCAAGAAATTTATCAGATAAAAAATAGACCAGGACTTTGACGTTTTAAATTTTCCTATACAAACGATGGCAATTTCTACATCCAAATTATAAAATCCTAAGAAGTGAAAAAACATAAGTATTATGGAAGATAACAAACGAATTAAACCGGTTATTCGATATGTTGGCAGCAAATATCGTAAGTTAAACACACTAATAAAATTATTCGACTTAAATAAAAATTCTGTATTTGTGGATTTATTTTCTGGTAGTGGGATCGTAGGAGTTAATGTACATAACGTGGTGGGATGTAAAACAATTATTAATGATTATGATCATATTTTTCCTTTGACAATGGAATATGTTGAGAAAAACTTGACCAGCTATATGGGGTTAGGCAAAAATAAGACCAAACTAGCTTTAGATTATTATCAAACAAGATTACGTAACGGATTAGTTGCTAAAGTTGCGCAATATAACCAAATTTTGAAATCTTGCATGATTCTGCACCAAGATTACTCCCAAGTACAAATTCCGCCTAATAGCATTGTTTACGTTGATCCACCGTATTATGGCATTAAAGGCTTATATCAACATACTTTGGATCATCAACTGCTACATAACTATCTTAAAGGTTTAGATTCTAGCATCAAAGTTGTAATTAGCTATAACGACTGTGAGTTTATTCGTAATTTATATAAAGATTGATACATAAGCAAAATAGAAGTGCAATATTCATGCGGCACATGCAAAAGACATGGTGGGCGTAGAAAAACCGAATTAATCATCTCAAATTGACCAATTACACCTAAATCTACCCGTCTACAATGCCTTAAGTCAGTGAATTATCCGTTAAAACCGTCTGATCTCCTCGTAAAACAGGGTTATTAGCTAATCTAACAAGCTCAAAACATGACTAAATCCCCTAAAAAAGAGAAACTTGTAGGAAAAAATAACGCATAAAAACAGCGTTTAAACGAGAATAACGCTCTATTCTTTTCTTGCTTGACATTTTTGTAAAATATGCTATCATATGTGTGTCAACCACCAGGTTGGAGGTACATGTTACTTGAACATGTCTAGGGTAATTTTGTTAAACCCCGAGCAATAGATGTTATCTCGTTAAATGCATCATTAAAGAAAAATATTAAGATGGACCAAAAAAAGATAATTGGGGAGAAAGTTTTTACCACTTTAGAAATTGTTTATGTCAGTAATGATTATATTGATCGCTTAAATGTTTTTTTAAATCCATCAAATGATCAAAACATATCTACCGCACATTGAAATAAACAAATAAAAATAAGAAATCGCAAAACTGGTTTAAAAATTTTAACTAAGTATTATCGTCCAACGCTAGTTTTTGATTTCGATAGTAACAAATCTTCGCACAAGTGCTTCCCATTAAGCTCTTACAAAACTACTAAAGATAAACTTAACGATCAACGTTATGGTTATGTTGAAGATAACGGTAAAATTAAAGGAAAAATAATTTTAACTAAGCCTATTCAAGTACCGACTAAATATTTAATAATCATTAATCCAAATATTGAAATAAAAACCGAAAAAATTCCAGAAATTAGAGAATGGCTACATAATTTAAACATAGAAAAAAGAGAATTTGAACGTAAGTCTAAAATCTTCTGAAAACAATATTTAAACATCAAATATTCAAGAGAAGTAGATTACATAAATTATTCAAAGGCTAATATGCAATTGATTGACGAAAATAAAGTAGAGAGATTTTGTAACATGGAATTATCTGAGATTTTAAAAAATAAATAAAATTATACTTTAATTTAGGTATAATAATCTCTCATGAACTATAAAATAGTTAAAGGTTTTTTAATGTATGGCTTGCCTGTTGTGGGTGCAGGTTCCTTAATTGGTGGCACCGTTTCTGGTATTATGCAAGCAACTAATCCCGATAATAAAAAATTATCGTTCGCTGACGAAATTAGTTTGTCTGGTGGCCCAATTGAAATAAATGCTGTAACAAATGACAAAACCGTTGCTCTAGAAGAAATTAAAATTAGCAGCCATCCAACCAGTGCAAGTCATGAAATTACGTGAGTGATTGTAAACGAAACAACTCATGAAGCGGCACCGCAACAAATTTATGTTAATTATCATAACCAAATCGTGATTGATAAAGGTTGTTCTCCAGATTTAGACGGCGCAACTTTTAGCGTTCAAGCAGAATTTCATACTAATGCTTCGCCAGATTCTATTAAAATGTCACAAAATTTTTTAACTTTCAAATTGAATCTTGAATATGTACCAACCGATGTCATTGGTATGCGTTGATATCAAATGGGTTCAACACAATTAGTGTCTAAAATGAAGAGTAATACTTATGCTGAAAAAGCATGAATTGCTGAAACTCAGGATCGCAGAGGTTTATGAAGTCCAAATAATGCCACTTATGAATTAGTTACTAATGATGTAGTTGTAAATCAATATTTAAAAATAAATAGTGATGGATATTTATATACGACAGGCGAATGTCCAACCGGACAGAATTTAATCGTTCAAATTAGGGCTACTGCTAATGACGATCCAATGTATACATTAACATCTGACGATATACAAATAACAATATTGGCTGATGATACACAAATTGACAGTCTCAAATTTAGTAATTCTTTTAATCAGGCCGTCGTTAACTACAATGCTCAATGAACATCTCAAATGCCATTTATCGCGTCAGCTTATGATAAAAATGGTGTTTTAATACCTAATCCACAGGTAGATTATTATGTTGTCAATAATCCTAATTACATTAATATCGATAGTTACGGCTATTTGCATGTTAATTCTAATAATATTCATACGTATACTTCGTCTACTTTCCAAGTGTATGCACGTAGTCAAGTAAATATTAATACATACATTTCGCAAGATGTTACGGTCGTTGTTATGGATACATTAAACAACGATATGTATAACTTTGATCCTACCACAGGAACAATTGTTTCGTTAAAACCTAAATTTGCTACATGATTAAACACTCAACAAGGTAATTTAACTTTACCAGATTCGTTTGATGGCGTTAATATCAAAGCTTTGGCGTCTAATTTATTTGAAAATATTAGTGGACTGAAACAAATTGTTTTGCCGCATTATTTAGAAAAAATTGGTAAGAATTGTTTTTTAAATACTACAAATTTAACAAGCATTACTGTTAATTCCAACATTGTTTTAGAACCTGGCAGTTTAGCGACTGGTAGATCAACTTCTTTAGTTATCAATAATCAAGCTTTTGCTGACAATATGTCAAAATATTTACCGCAGGAAAAATATGCAAATGTCACATTAACTCGTGATGTTTCAACAGGTGGATGATATGGTTGCAACACCAGTTGAGGTGTTTACAATTCATCTACACGTAGTGATAACAAAAAATCTAATGGTGGACAAATTAGCACTACTTTTTCTTATACACATACTTACATTAATAACATTAACGATTTTATTGCTGGATGTTTATGATCTACTAATAATAAACAAACAGTTTTAACAATAAGTTCTGGTGGTGAAGTAGTATTACCAACTGGATTACAAACATTAATCGATAATACCATTCAATATTATTACTCATCTTACAAATTTATTTATGCGATTCAATCGTCTGATGCTTTTAAATATGGGGGTGATTGAGCTTATTGTGATGTATCATATCATCGTTACATTTGGAATTACTACGCAACTTACTTTACGATCTATCGTGCTAAAAAATCCCAAATTGTTTATTCTAATCTTTCATTAGCTAATGAATACAATGCTGGTGATGCAACTGGTAGAGATAGTAATGAGGGACGTAGTACTTTTGGCATGTCGGTCTGAATTCGCGATCAAAACAATAACATTATGACAGCATATAGTAAATATGCAAAAGGTGGACATTGGTATGACGCTGGCGGATGGTTGTCTCATGTAGATTTCAATACAGCCATTGAAAATCGAGCAGTTTTCACATGATAAGTAAATTTAGATTTTATAAAATAAATAAAATTGTCATGGGCGGATTAGCATCTACTAATTTAATATGTTTATCCAATGCTAATTCAGTTACAATTCACGATTATTTGTTAAAGAATAATAGTTTAACAGACGTTCCAACAAATCAACAATATGATTATCATGAGTTTTCATGAGGTTCAATTGAAATTGTGGCTAATAACGCTACTAATTGTTTCATTGTTGTTCAAAATAATAATTTTGAAATATATGCTAATGGTTCTATTTCTGTTGATATGAAGGGAATTGATAATAAAACCGTTTTAAAAACCATTGTATTTGATGATTATCCTGAAATACCCATTGCAGGGAATGAATATAAAGAAATTATCGATGACAAAAATTTTACAACTGGGTGCACTTTAACAATTGAAGGTGGCAGTGTATCCAGTGTTAGCGGGGTATTTCACATAGTTACTTTATTTAATAATGAAATTGATATTTATTCTAATGAAGGGGTGCAAGAAACCACGTGATTATCTAAAGTAAGTCAGCGACAGGCATTGGGAGACGATAATGTATATCGTGTATTCTTTACAAGAGGTGATTTTTGGTTCACATGACCAGAACCAAAAGAAATGATCCAACTTGAATTGTTCGCTGGTGATGAAAATTATAATATTGAAAATACTACACCAATATGAACTGTAAGTAATGCTAGCACTGGGATATCGCCCAAACGCGTAATTAGTTCATCATTATTTGAAACTCATTACATTTTACAAATAACAAATAGTGTGGGTGATATTCAAAATTGTTTAATCTGCGCTCAAAACCTTAATTTAAATACACCTACAAATCCATTTAAAAATTTTTGATTTTCTTGGAATGGTGAAACAAATCCAATTATGGATTATGATGGCGGCACCTTATGAGCCAAATTAAAGGCCGCACAGCCTGACAAATATACTGATGATTATTTGCAACAATTAGATGACATTACGATCAACAAATTAATCTTGTTGTCTACAAATTGGCCAATACCAGACATTTCCCCTAACAAAATTACTATTGTAGACGGTTATTCCACTAGCATATCTACAGTCAGCGGTTACAGCAAAATTGCTGCTTTACCATTTGTTTGTCAAATTCAACCTATTGGTGCTGATATTTCAGTTTCCTATAATATTTATTATCACGAAACAACTAATATTGCTCCCAATTTTTTATATGTGAACGTTGGTGGATATTTATGTATCAAGCCTAATACTTGAGAAGTTTATCCTAGTGGGCAAATCTTTGATGTTGTTGCGATATCAAACAAAAATCAGTTAATCAGTGTTAATAAAGCTGAAGTAACCATTACCATTACTGGTAACCCTGCACCAAAAATTAAAAACATAATATTAACTGATACACCTATTAATGAATTGTATGTTGATCCAAGAGATGGATTTATCGCAACTGCTCCAGTCTCAGCGACTGTGAATTCAGTTACTGGCGAAATTATTTCCCAAGACGTAGCATTTAAATTATCTTCTTCTGTTAAAATACCAGAGTGAATTACCATTGATCAAGATGGCTTTTTAAAAATTAATCAAATCGATACAGTCGATGATTACACCATTACCCTCAAAATCATTGCAACTTCAACATATAACGATGCTTATTCAGTCGCGAGCGATGAATTTACTGTCTATGTTTCCAAATATGATATCAAACCAAAACCCATCAATTTTGCCGGCATCATTATTGCAATTATTGTCGGATTGTTATTAATTAGTACCAGTGGAATTTTTTGACTTTGACATTATAAAAATAGAAATAAAGTATCCAAAACTGAACAAGAATTTGTTAATAAATTTGCTGTTTCCAAAAAAGAGCTACAACAAATTCGCAAATCAAAATCAAATACTCCTATCAAAAACGCAGCTGTAATTGAAACATCTAGCAAAAATATTTTTAAAAAAATATGAATGTGGATTACTGCCAAAGATATTACAAGCAAAGGGTCTAAAGATGGAAAATAATCAACAATCAAATATATTTGATGAAATCATTGTATACATAGGTTATGTTTTATTAGTGCCAACTTTTATTGGTTTTTTAATTGGTAAATTAGTAACGCGTTGTTATTATCAGGCACTTGTTAATAAAAGATTTCATAATAAAAAAATATTATCCTTATTGTTATTTTTTGGATTTTGTTTAACATTAATTTTTATTGGTACATTTATTTTTTGTATTTTAAATATCGTTCTTTTTAAACAAGTTATTTGAGTGTATGTGGTTTATGCGCTTGCATTAAATATTAATTTTTGTATTTTATTATTAATACCTGTTGCATTAATTATTAATAATTCTCGTATAAATAAATTTGCAAAAGCATTTAAGAAACAATATTTTTTTGAAATTTTATCAAAAGCTAAAAATAGAAATAACAAGAACAAATCATTTAATAAGCTGTATTTATATTTTACAGATTATGAATTGTTAAAATCTGTAGTAGAAAAATATTTAAAAACATTACAAAGCAGTGAAATCAATGAAAGTATTGGTGTCATCATTAACAAAGAACATGGTATATGTATCCCACAGGACGTTTTAAACCGTGGCACCATGGTGTTTGGTGTTACTGGTGGGGTAAAACTAACACGTTAGAGTTGTTTATTAAATTCGGTGTTGCTAAAAAAGAAAACATTATTATTGTGAATGGTAAAGGGGACATTGGATTATTTAATGATTTAAAAATATTAACTAAAAATAATAATTATGTGCTTAAATGTTGATCACCAAAATTTGATTTGGAAAAAAATGAAAGATTTGTCTATAACCCCTTTGCAGATAAAGACGTTAATAGTGTGACTTCGATGTTAATGGAAATTGGCCGTTATTCGTTGCTTGAAGAAACAACTCCTGGTGCCATTTATTACAAAGATAATGAAATGGCCTGTATCAATCTCATTACGAAAATATTAATATATAAACAAAATAATCATAGTCGTAATGATAAAACTGATTACACCATTACTTTAGATAATTTATTTGAATTTGCTGCTTTAGAAAAGATTCAAGAAGTGTTGGAAGTCAATAAATATTTTAGAAAAAATGAAAAAAGTGAATTAGAAAAACGTTTTAATTTTTATGTTAATCTCAAAGATAAAATTAAAAAAGCTGTGTTAGATAATACCATTGCAACCAAATTTAGTATTTTTCGTGAAGAAGCTTGAAATGCTGTTGATGATAATGCTTCTAAACCTATTCCCGATGCATGATGTAATAATCTTCAAAATTTGAATATTCAAATCGATAAGATGTTTAATGGTATTAAATATGCAAGACAAAATTTAAAAAAGCTTAGCGAGGATGAAATTGTTAACGAAATGCAAAACCAAGAATTAAAGCGATTATTTCAGGACTATTTAGATGTAGCTAAAGATGATGATAAATCTAAAGCTTTACGACAAATTAAAACTACCTTCAGAAATCTACGAAACATTAACTCCTTGACTGCTCCAGTCATTTCTGGCCACGGTACTACGTTAAAATCATTCATCCAATCTGATGAACCTACAATTTTATTAATGTCGTTGGATACTACCTCTTTGAAAACTCAATCCAATCAAGTGGCAAGAATGTTAATTGCTGACTTAAAACAAAATTTACCAAGTGTACGAGTTAAAAACCCTGGTAATAACCTGCTTTGCATTTTTGACGAATTCGGTTCTTTTGCCACTCAAGATATTGCAGAATTACACGAACAGGGACGTTCTTTTGGCTTCCAAACAGTTTATGCCATTCAAACACTAAGTAATTTAACGCAAGTTGGCGAAAACTTTGCAGCTCGAATTGTCGGAAATTGTAACACTTATATTATTCACCGATTACGTGAGGATAAAGGTGCAGAGAGTATTGCTAATATCATTGGTACCAATCCTGCATTTGAATTTACTGAACGACAATCCGATGGTGTGGCCACTGGCGAAAAATCAATTCGCGAAGTACAACAATATATTTTTCATCCCCGTGAAATACGTCAGTTAGATGATCATCATGCACTTATTACCACAATCGCTGATGGTAAACTTGTACCACTTAAAGGTGCAATTAAAATTGATTTTGCTGACATTCAAAACTTTTATAGTGAACCATCACTTAAGTCTAATATTAAAAAATCCATTAATCATGTAAAAGATGCTCGCCTGATATTTACTCCCAAACAAATTCCTGATTAAATTCAGGTTGTGGCTAGTTAAAATACTTGTCAATTTAACTTTTATCCATAGCCACAAATCTGTCTCGCCAGATTGACTATAGACTTGTTGGTCCATTAGATCATCAAAGCACTAGCACGGCATAAGTTTTCAACCTCTGTGTCGTGTTTTTATTTATAAATCTAAATTGTATTTTGTATTACATTTTATAATTTAATGCAATCTCTAATCTTATTAAACAAAAACACCCACATTAATTTGTGAGTGTTTTTTAGGTGAGCCGTTAGGTTCCTAACCAATATAATGGTACAATAAAAAAGAAATTTTGCAAATTTATTTGCTTGCTATAATTTTATTGCGGAGACGTTAGGGTTCCTAACCAATCCGTAATGTGCTCCGCAGAAAGGAGGAGCACATGGAATGAGTCATCATTCTAGTAATCTGTATAGTCCTTTTGCGGGATAAATAGATTGCGAGGGAGCGAAGCTAACACTTCAACTCC
>JAISPD010000023.1 GCA_031275175.1 Mycoplasmataceae bacterium | reverse complement strand
TATAATATTTTTTGCTCATTTTAAGTCCTTGAATTAGTGTTTCAAATCAATTCTAAGCTCTTAAATGGGCTTTTTATATCCCATCCATAGGGGTGGGAACTTCGGGGTTTACTTGACCTAAAAATTAACTGTATAAAATATTACAATAATACGTATAATCTAACAATATGAAAAAAGAGAGAAAAATCGGTACTGATAAAAAAAAGTTTAGTCTTGGTGAATTTGTTTGATTAGGATTTAACTATACAGTTGGTATTAGTTTTATTGGTGCTTGTGCTGGTTTAAGCAACCCATTAAATATTAACTCTGATGGTGTTAACGGTATAGGCATGAATATTTTGTGAGTTTACATACTCGAGGGTATATTTGCTGGTATTTGTGCTTGAGCTTTCGCTAAAATTGCTAGAGCTTATAAATCTAGTAATAACGGAGGTGCATACATATATGCACGTGGCACTTTCAATAAGTTTGTTGGTTTATTTGTCACTTTCATGCTGTATGTCGGTATGCCGTTCATGATTACTTTTCAAATTTTGATGTTGATTCGCGGTACATTTTCACCTTCGTATGTATGGATACCTTCATCATCGGCTGATATCCCATGGTATGGATTCTTGTGGGGTGTGTTTGGTGATTTATATCTTGATTTAATTGGTATAGGCATCTATATGGTTAGTGCGATTATTATTTTTCTTGGTATTAGAATGTACAAAAAATTTGCGCATATTACAGCTGGGGTTAAATGAGGTGCTGCTTTATTTTTAATCATCGCCGCTATTTCTTTAGCATGTACAAATGGTTCTTCTAATATGAATGGTTGAATCCAATATTCTCAAAAACCAGAAGCTTTGCACGCAGATTCAATTGTTTCTTCTTTTAATTCTTGCTTCTATTTTTTTGCGGGTTTTGAAATTTTTTCTACTGCTGGGCATAACGTAAAAAATCCACAAAAAAATATTGGATTAGGTGTGACTTTGATTATGATTATTTCTACAGTATTCTATGTTTTAATTTTATTATTATTTTTTGCAGCTTTACCTATCACTGAAGGTTTTCAGCAAAATGAAACAATGAGTTTATGAGGTAAATTCGGCAATAAGGTAATTCTTTTTGGTGGTCCAATTCTGCTCATTATTAGTTCGCTTTCTTTAAAAATTAATGCTGCCATGCAAAACTCATTGTACGGTGGTACGATGATTCAACCAATGGCTGTTGAAGGGTATTTTCCCGATAGTTGAGGAAAACTAGATCAAGATGGTTTGCCATCCAAAGCAAGCAAAATTAATTTGTTTATTGTAGCTATTTTTGTGGTTTTATGGTTAGCTATTCCTGATTTAGTGAAAGGGTTTTCAAACCAAGCTGAATATAATCGAATTTTAGCATCATCAGGTAGGCAAGCCGCGGAACAATGACTAGCAACTGTTCCTTCAGCTTTTACAGTAGCTAGTTTAACTGCTGCTTCTAGTGCCATTACCATTTCAGTTTACGTAGTAGTTCTATTGTCAGCATTATGAATGAGCCATAAAAATCAATTAACATTAAAGAAATGAGAGAAAATAGCGTTTGCTATCACATTTGTATTTATGCTATTCTTATTTATTTATCATTATTACGAAGTGACTGAAGGGATTGTAAATTCTATAAAAAACCATGAATCTTCAGGCTTAGTAGGTAATGTAATTGAGTTAGGCTTTGTTTTAATGGCTATTGCTTTCTTTATTATTTGATATTTCACATACTACGACCGTAAATTTAAAGCAAGAATTATAAGCAAACCACAATTACAAAAACAACTAGATGCAGAATTCTTGCCAATTGATGATTGATCGTTTACAGCAATTACTGTAAGTAATTTATTAAAGAATAAACCATTTGGTAACCGCGACAAGGCTATCCGTCTTTTAAGAGAATACATGGTACGTAATGAAGCAATTAACCATAATACCAATAATCAAAATTATCGTGAAGCAAATCGATTTATGGTGATCTTAAACAAAAATATTTTACCACTTACTGCTTCATTAGATAAAATTGCTAATCGTTATGATCTAGATGTTTCACACAAGGATCATAAAGAAGTTATGCTTAAAGAATTAACACGCGATGTTTTAATAGAGAATTTTAGTAGACGTTAATAACATGAATAATAATATTCATGGTAAATTATTATACGAAGGTAAAGCTAAACAACTTTTTGCTACCGTTAACTCCAATGAAGTAATCGTACATTATAAAGATTCTGCCACCGCTGGTAACGGAGCTAAAAAAGCAGAAATTAATGATAAAGGAATATTAAATAACCAAATTGTTTCCATTATTTATACAATGTTAAACCGTCGTAAAATTCCCACGCATTTTATTAAAAAATTAAACGATCGAGATCAACTTTGCAAAAAAGTTAAAATTATTCCTTTAGAAGTTATTATTCGTAATGTGGTAGCTGGTAGTATGGCTAAGCGACTTGGATTAAAAGAAGGAATAAAATTGCAAAAAACAGTTTTTGAATTGTCATATAAAAACGATAGTTTAGGAGATCCACTAATCAATTCAGACCATGCAATTGCCATTGGAATAATTAACGAAAAGGATTTAAAACAAATTCATACATATGCTCTTAAAATCAATCAAATATTGATTAATTTTTTTAAACAAAGTGGAATCAAATTGATTGATTTTAAATTAGAATTTGGTAAGAATAAATCGGGGAAAATTATTTTGGCTGATGAAATTTCTCCCGATACATGTCGTTTATGGGATGCTAAAACTAATGAAAAATTAGACAAAGATATCTTTCGTCGTGATTTAGGAGATTTAACTGCAACTTACCGTAAATTACTAAAAAGAGTTACTAGTTAAAAAATACTGGTGACTTAAAAGTCCACTGGAGCAGATGACGAGAATCGAACTCGCGTCTCGACCTTGGCAAGGTTGCGTTCTACCATTGAACTACATCTGCACTTGAACACAATTATATTACACGGATTTCATGTTTTTATAATCTATATATAATAACTAAATTATGACCAACATTCCCCAGATCTACGCCCAATGTGTTTTCACAGATGAAGAACTTAAAAAACGAGTCCCAAAAAAAATTTACCAAGATTTTCGAAAATCTTTAAAAGATGACCAAAAAGAAATTTTGAATCTTGAATTAGCAAATCACATTGCTAATGCAATGAAAGAATGGGCATTAGAAAAAAACGTAACTCATTATACACATTGATTCCAACCAATGAATGGTGTTTCTGCAGAAAAACATGAAAGCTTGATCGATTTACAAAAAAATAATAGAGTTATCATAAAATTTTCTGGTAAAGAATTAATTAAAGGCGAAGCTGATGGTTCTTCGTTCCCATCAGGGGGTTTACGAAGTACTTTTGAAGCAAGAGGATACACAGCATGAGATGCTAGTAGTCATGCTTTTGTAAGAAATCAAACTTTATATATTCCTACAGTATTTATTTCTTATCAAGGCTATATTCTTGATAAAAAAACACCTTTACACCGATCTTCTACCGCTGTAAAAAAGCAAACACTAAGATTTGTCAGATTATTTGGTTATCAAAGTAATCATGCTCGTGTTACTGTGGGTGCAGAACAAGAATATTTTTTAATAATAAAAGAAATGTTTAATCAACGACTTGATTTAAAATTAACCGGACGAACCCTCTTCGGTGCACGTAGTCCTAAAAGTCAAGAATTAGAAGACCACTACTATGGTCAAATAAAAACCAATGTAATGAATTTTATGATGGATTTAGATCATGAATTGTGAAAATTAGGGATTCCTGCAAAAACTAGACATAACGAAGTTGCTCCTTGTCAACATGAATTAGCACCAATTTTTGAAAGGGTTTCGGTCGCGGTTGATCACAATCAATTGACTATGGAAATTATGAAAAAAACCGCTGAAAAATATGGTTTGGTTTGTCTTTTACATGAAAAACCTTTTGCTAATATGAATGGTAGTGGTAAACATAATAATTGATCTATTTCAGTTGATGGGATCGGTAACATGTTTGATCCTGGAGAAAAACCAGAAACAAATTATTGTTTTTTATTGTACATCACTTGTCTATTGGCTGCAGTAGATTTACATCAAGATCTACTACGAATATCTATTGCTACACCAGGGAACGAACATCGTTTAGGAGGCAATGAAGCACCACCGGCAATTGTAACCATATTTTTGGGTGAACAAATTACTGACATTCTTGAATCGATGGTGAACACTAAAGCATATGCTACTAAAGCTTTGCGTCCCACAGCACACGGTGTTAAATTTATAGCCAACTTCAATAATGATACATCTGATCGTAATCGTACATCACCATTAGCTTTCACTGGTAATAAATTTGAGTTCCGAATGCCTGGAAGTTCCATGAATTTATCATGTGTCAACATCATGTTGAACACAATTTTTGCAGATGTACTTCAACAAGTGTGTGATGAATTAGAAACAGCCAAGAATAAAGATGAAGCTATTTTCAAGAAAATTGTTGAATTATTTAAGAAACATCGACGTATTTTATTTAACGGTGATGGATATTCACAAGCTTGAGAACAAGAAGCAAAACGAAGAGGCTTACTAAATTTAAAAACGGTTCCTGAAGCATTGATCTTGTATGACAGTAAAAAAAATATCGAACTATTTAAACGTCAGGGTATTTATGTAGTTGAAGAAATTAATGCAAGACAAAATATTTTACTTGAGGAATACTGCAAGACTATTAAAATAGAGTCACTTACAATGTTAGATATGTTGAACCGACAAATTTTACCAGCAGTTTTTTCTTATGAAAAAACATTAGCCAATTTATGTATTGCAAAAAAAAGTTTAAAAATTAATTTTGATGTACAAAGCAAGCTTCTCAAAAATATCACTACATTAGTTAAAAACATTAATCACTCTAAAGAAAAGTTAATAAGTGCTTTAACAAATTTACGAAAGATTTCAAATTGAAAAGATAAAGCATTTGCATATCGCCAAAACATTTTTATCATCATGCAAGAAGTTAGAGCAAGTGTCGACGAATTGGAAAGATTAATGCCTAAACATTTATGACCGTTTCCCACTTATGCAGATATTTTATTTAACTAACTAAAGTTAAGTGAATAAAAAGATTTACTTTAAATTTAAGCATCACATATTAGTCAAAAAATAATTGGAGATGATGTTGCGAATCACCACTTGGTGCTCGAAAAGGGACTTGAACCCATAAGGAGTTGCCTCCGGTAGATTTTGAGTCTACTGCGTCTGCCATTCCGCCACTCGAGCGTGTTTTAAAGTATAACGATTTATTTTTCTAAATCACATGATTTATACAAGCATGTTTTTACATTTATAATTATGCATTGTTAATCGTAAAAATGGGAACATCATCAATAGTATTAATATTATCATTAGTTTTCATTTCATTGTTAGTAGCTTGCACAATTTTACTCGTAGTATTTTGGATAAAAAAACGAAAAAATAATAATAATACCAAAGCTCATTCTTCATTAAAACACAAGCACCAAATCAGTAATATGTTCGCCAATAGTAAATACTTAGGCGAAACGAACAATGAAGATTTGAAAAAAATTTATCAATTGATTGATAATCATCAGAACATTCTTATCGTTGGTACAAATATTGAAACTATTACCTTAAAATTACAAAATATCATCTACCAATATAAAAAATTTTATAAAAAAAGAATTGTGATATTATCTGCCACTAAAACATCAATAACCAACTTGGATAGTGTATCAATTGATAAATTTATTGGAATCAATGAAAATAATATTAAATATCAAACAATTATTAAATCTAAAACATGAAACGATATAGCAAATCATCTTAAAAATATTGACATTCTCATAATCAATGATGTATCCACAATAAATCCTCAAGTTTTTGATTTATTAAATAAACTCATGCAAGTTGCATGCAATAATAAAAAACAATTTGGAGATAAAATTATCATTTGCAGTGCATATTTATTTTCAAAAAAAGTCAATAAATCCCACGATTTTCAAATTTTTCATACTAATACTTGAATAAAAAGCAATTTTTCTCATATCCAATTAACAAATAAAGCTAATTAAATAAAAAACTAGACTATTTGATTGCAAAAATTTAAGGCATCTATGTTTTTTATATTACCTGTTAAACAAATGACTAATTAATAAAATTTTGGATTAAAAATTAATTAAGTGACAAAACATAATTTTTAGATATAGTGTCTTTTGTATGAAAAATAGTCCTCCTAACGAGGACTATTAGTACACCTTTCAGGCAGGTGCAAAATGAATTATAAAGATGCAAAGAGGGCCATTGAATGATTTAAGAGTAGAGAGTTATTTAAGTTTATTAAAACTAAAAAACA
>JAISPD010000021.1 GCA_031275175.1 Mycoplasmataceae bacterium | reverse complement strand
GATATTAGTATGTATTTGTATTCTTCCTTGGTCATTATTTGTCCTTCTCGTTAATTAAACGTTATTTTGGGACAAAGTCGCTGATCCTTTACTCGGGACATTTTCGCTGATCTTTTAGACCTTACTTAGGGGATTTGACAAACAGCTTATGAATTTTGTATAATGCTTTAATGTTAAATAATCGTATTAGCAATATCTTAAGCCAAATAAAATTATGTAAATTAGTCGTTGATATAGGCAGTGACCATGCACAACTAGCAATTCAGTTACTGAAACAAAATAAAGCCAATCATGTTATTAATATTGAAATTAATAATGAACCATTTTTGCTTACTAAAAAAAATCTTCAGAAAGCAAATTTGCTTGATAAAACCACTAATATTTTAAGTGATGGTTTAAAAACAAATTTTACTTCTGATCCAATTGATTATTGTGTAATCGCTGGAATGGGCGCTAAAAATATTGTCAATATTATTAACTCGAAAAATAAACATTTGAAAATTAAACATTTTATTTTAGTCCCTAACGATCAGCCTGACTATTTACGTTATTTTTTAAAAAAAATGGATTTTAAAATTATGTATGAAGAGGTTATTTTTGAGAAAAATCGCTTTTATTCATTACTAGTTGTTAACAAAAAATATGGTTTAACAATAATGAATAAAAAAGATACCTATTTTGGTCCATATAACTTAAAATTTCCAACCACTAATTTCCAAGCAATGTATCAAAATCGTATGAATTACATTGAAAACAATAAGCTCTACGCTTATAACCCATGCATCAACAAAGAATATCAATTATTAAGAGAGCACCAATTATGAAAATAGTCGAAATAGATAAACTTATAACTAGTAAATACCCATTGAAAAACCAAGAGACATGAGATGAATCAGGTTTCCGTTATTTGTCAAGCAGAACAGCGATTGTAACGGGTGTCTTTATTTGTTTAGATTTAACAAAAGAAATCATTGAATCAGCCGTTAAAAGTGAAATCAATTTCATTATTAGTCATCACCCCATCTTTTTAAAAAATAAAGAAGCAAAGCCTACTCGTTATGAACTCGACATGATTAATATGCTAAAAAAACACAATATATCCTTTGCTAGTTATCATACTAATGTAGATAACTCACCAGAAGGCATTAGCATGTTTGTCGCCAAACAATTAAAGCTTCATCAAATTAAAAACATTCCTAACACTAGTATCGTAATTGGCAAAATAAGCTTCCCTTATCGACCAAAAGTATTTGCTTCAACCATAAAGAATACTTTTGACTTGGAGCGCATTATTTACACTAGTGAAAATTTAGTGAAAAATGTAGCAATTTGTGCTGGATCAGGTTTTAGTGTGTTTAAAGAGAATTTACATAAATTAAATGCTATTGATTTGTTTGTTACTGGTGACATAAAATGACACGATTGACAATTTGCCAAACTTCACAAAATTGGTATTATGGATGTAGGACATGATTTAGAAAATGTGTTTATAGAGTTAATTAATAAATTAATTATGAGTGAAGTTAAATTATTAAAAATTCAAACTGCAATAAATAAACAAGATATTAAAATCGTAATCTAAATTTTTATTAAATTAATACCAATTTTCTTATCCATTTTACGGATTATTTTTTTGTTACAGCAATTAATAAAAATTTCACCAGTTACTGAAATAATTGCCCGAGTTAAATGTCCACCAACCACTTTTAATGAATGATCACTCAAATTAATATGAGCATGAATGGATGGTTCATTATCAAGCATCGATATGTTCCCACTTAAACTAGTAACTTCAAATGGTTTATGCAAATCATGTGATTTATAAGCACGTTTTGCTTTATCATAGATCCCTATGGTTACATCGTTAACTGCACCAATTCCGTGAAAACTACCAGCATGTATCTTCATTTTTTTACTGAATGTTTTGATGGCATCAATAATTTCATCACCAACTTCCAAACTTAAATAATATTGATTGGTGGACAACTTAATACTTTTCATATCGAACATTATATCCGCGAAATTATCAGTTTTTGCATTGGTTGATATACCAAAATGCTAATTGGTAATACAAATGCTAAAGTCACACCATAAATTGGTAAATTAAAAATAAAACTACCATATCAATTATTAGGCATCCATCACAATACACCCGCGATCGTATGAATAAATAATTTTAAAAAAATTAATGTAATTATTAGCACACTGAAAATTAATATTTGTATCACAAGTGCTTTTTTATCATTCTTTTTAGGTATGATTTTTTCTCAAAATATAAATGGTACAAATATGTATAAAGCCAAAATGTATTCTAATAATAAATCTCAAAAGTTGATGAATGTTGGGGGAATAATTAATAAAACTCATGGTGTAATAAATCAGTATGTCCATTTCCATTTATGATTTTTAATAATGATTAAACTATAAATGTAAACTACTAAATGCAATTCTATTCCATAACCATTAATAATGGGAATAAAATAGAAAATCACTTTCATAACTAAAGTAATGCTTATTAGAATAGCACATAATACTAGTCAATAGACTTCTGTTCTTTGCTTAGTAATAGTTTTATTAGACATATAAAAATCCTTCTATAAATTGCTTACAGAAGGATTAATTCAAAATGTTGAACTCCCTCCGCGAGCATTACCTCGTTCAGGTTGTAAGGGTGTTTCTCAACTAATCAATTAACAGATTAGTACCCCTGTTTAAAATTTTCAATTGGGGCGTCTAATGGGACTCGAACCCATGAGTGCCTGAGTCACAGTCAGGTGCGTTAGCCAGCTTCGCCATAAACGCCATATATTTACAAGATTATAAAGTTATTTTAATCAGTTTTAAATTATAGTTATCCATTATTTTAGTAAATAGAAAAGAACACTAACTTATGTTAATGTTCTTTATGAGAGAGACACACATATAGACTATTCCAACAAATAAACTAAAATTTTCATTCTAATCAATTGCTTTTTTTACATAGTAAAAAAAGGAATAATCATTCTATGAGCTCCACTAAATGGAGGAGTACATGCGGAGACAATAGTATCAACCATTGCTCCGCATCATGAGTATAAAGTAATATACCAATCTATGAATACCTCTAACTTTCTTTATTGTTATTCATTTTTTTTGTAGTTCATATTTTTTTTGTTAATGCACAATAAATTAATGAGATTTTGCTAATTTCCAATGCTTATAATCTGGTTTAATCTTAAACACTAATATGCTCGATTCACGTTTTTCTACAAAAATAATTAATGAAATTTGTCAACGCAAAAAAATTATTTTGAAAGGTTACGCTAATGGATGAATTTTAGAATTAATTCATAAAAGTAAAACAAAATATATTTTTGGTTATAAATTCCCAATTGATGAATCAACTAAACAAATGTTGTGCGATGATAAAAGTGCTCTTAGTGAAAAATTAATAAATTCAAAAATTGAATGTGTGCCTCACTATTTCCTAATGTTGCCAACTGATGTTATTCACCTTTCGTCTAATGATAAAAATTTAATGAAAATTACTAAAATGTTAAAAAAACAACGAGTTATTGTGATTAAACCTAATAATGGTACAGGTGGTGAACATGTCTATAAAATATCTAACAATGATGAATTAATTACTAGAGCAAAAATTATTTTTACTCATTATTCATCATTAGCTTATTCACCTTATTATTCAATTTCACACGAATATCGTGTGGTGATAATCAACCAAAAATCAGTACTGGTATATGAAAAAATAAGAGCTACTTCAGAATGAAGACATAATTTAGGACTGGGAGCAAAATCAGTAGACATTACAAATATAGCGTTGCGTTCTAAATTAAATAAATTAGCTTTAAAAGCTGCCAATGCCATTGGTATTAAATTTTGTTCTGTTGATATTGTGCAAGCGAAAAACCAACTGATGATTTTAGAAATTAATAGTGGCTTGATGTTTGAAAAATATTCACAAAATAATAAGAGAAAATTAATAATTGCAAAAATATATACTCAAATAATTGATTACATGTTTTCTAAAAATAACTTAGTGAATTAGACTATTTGTTGCCTAATATCATTAATTAAATTGTGATGATTAATTTTGAATTCAATCACATTCAAACGGTAAGTACGATAACCGCGATCCTCATAATATTTTTGACGATCTATGTCGTGAATTCATTGCTTGTTATCTTTCTCATATATTTCATTACGATATTGACCATCAATTAAAATACATAAAGCAATTTTAGGATCATTTAGTTTGCTTATGGCTAAATCTATCATATGCGTACCAATTTGTTTATGTTTTTGCACCAATAAATTTTGATTTAAAGATAATTCGTTGATTAATTCATTAATAACATTATCAATGTCTGACGATGAACTAACCATTTTTTCAACTAAATTTTCCGTTGGTGTATTATTGGCTTCTTCAACATAATTAATAAAATTTTTGAAAATTAAACTATTTTCATTGTGAACATTAGTTAATTCGTTTGACATAAATGACTTGATTACTATCATTTTTTCTTTTGCCCGACTGGCCATTACATTTATTCGATTTTTACCACCATCTTGGTTTACCGGACCGAAATTTTGAATGAATTTCCCTTCTTTATCTTTACCAAAAGTGCAAGAAATGATGATTAGGTCACCTTCATCACCTTGCACACTTTCCAAACTCCTAATTTTTAAAGTTAACATCTCTAATCGCTTACTTAATTTCGGCTGAGCATATGCTAATTGTTGAATATAGTTAGCTTGTTTGATGTTAAAAGTAATAACGATAATCGTTTTGTATATATCATGATAAGCCAAGATTGTTTGAATCACCCGGTTTGCTTCTTGTGTATTTATACCGTGTTCACGATCATACTGTCCCATTTCGTTAATAACTTCGACTGCACTTTTAAAATTTCCATTTTTGGTAATACAAACTAATTCATCGTTATAGAAATAATAACTCGAAAATTTAATAAGTTGTTCATTAACTGAACGATAGTGATTATTTAACGTAAAATTCATTCAATTGGATGATTTAGCTTTATCTAATAGAGAATCTACATTATCAAAATGACCATCGTAGGTTTCATCAAGTCATGTTGTGTGAGCAAAAAAAGATGTTGGTTTTAATTGCTTATCATCTCCTGATACAATACAAAATTGACATCGATAGGTTAAAACCAATCCTTTTTCAATACGTAATTGACTCGCTTCATCAAAAATACCATAATCAAATTCGTGTTTTTTTAAGGGTACAATTGCTGCAGTTGCGTTGGGAGAAAGAATTCAAATCGGAAAAACAGCTCTTAAAACCGAATAGTATTCTTTAACAATTTTATTAATGTTTGGTTTCTTGTTTAAATTAGCAATTCTTACTAATTCAGTCCACTTGCTTTCTTGTTCGTGATTCGCTAATAATTGATCTTTCAAATTATTTAAGTAAAAATCACGAATAATTTCATCAGTATGATTGGCGTAAAGTTGGTGATGATTTCAATATTTTCTAATCAGTCCTTGAATTGAATTGTTTGTTGTTGTAAAGTCTATAATTTTTTGAAGTTCAGTGTTAGTTAGTCAATCGTACAAAGAAATGTATCCACTCGCAAGATTATTTGAAGAGACAAAGTTATAAATTTTTTGAAAATTAACAATGTATTTTAATTTACTATTCACAATCTTGCGAAAAGTGTCAGCTAGAACTTCAACATCAGATGTTTGAATTAACTTATCACGTAATCGAAATAATGGCTTATGTTTTAAAATTTTATCTTCGCAAATGAAAGCGGTAATTACATAAGGTCGTTCTTTATCAATCACTTGATTAAAAGTATCTAAAAATTCATTTGCACGTGAATAATTGTATGCATTGACAGAAATATTTTCTTCTTTGAAAAAGTTGGTATATATCGTATAGATTTCTTTCAATAATTTAACATCTTTAATTAATTGTGATAATGTTATTTTTTCAACTGATAATTTATTACAAATAAATTTTATTAAATCTATGTTCTTGGAATATGTGTCCAAATTAATCTGATCATAAGTTTGTAAAATTTGATAAACATTTTTCCCATTAATATCTACATATTTTACCAATGAATTAAACAAATTTTGATATTTTAGTAGGTTTAAATAATCTTGATTATTAAGTTTAAGATTTACTTTGTTAATGCCTACTAATAAATGATTAAGTTGAATAATTTTTTCATAAAAAGCATTGTTATTCTGGCCGTCAAAAGTTGACATCACCAAAACATTTAACGATGATAAACGGCTATCTAGTACATCTAAAGCAGCTTTTTTTTCTGATATTACTACAACATTTTTATTATTAATTAATAAATTAGCAATTAAATTAGCGACGACTTCAGATTTACCAGTTCCGGGAGGACCATAGATTAAAGTATTCTTATTTTGTGAGTTAATTACAGCTAATTTTTGTACTAAATTCAAAGGATTATTAATTTCATAAATTTCGTCATTGTCATAAATCAAATGATTTAAATTTTTATGAAAAATTGTGTCGTATACTGGGAATTGATAATCACTCGTTAAAACATCATTGTAATCGCGCAACATCTTTCCACCGACCGGACTAATTAAAGAGACAAAAAAAGATTTATGAATTTTTAATGATTGTGCATTTGTAACTGATTCAAAGCTAGTTTTCTTTATTGGAACATAATCCTCTTCCAATATCAAATCTGGTAAAATTTTTTTAAAATATTCAAAATATTCGTTTGCATTAAAAACATCTTTATTGATTGCTTCTGAAATCAGCGTAAACTTTTCCAATTGATCATCCAGAAATATTTCTAAAATATCATTGGAAACAAGTTGCTCATTAATTTTTTTAAAGACAATTTCAGCTTGTTCATTCTTGTATATCTCTATTTCCAAGTTAATTAATGGAGCCCTAAGCACCAATGGATCATGATTGATAAATCTAACCGGACCTTCTAATAAACCATATGAACAATATAAAGTCCATATCGATGAATCATAGTATTCGAGTTTGGATTTCAATGCATATTCTAATAAATTTTCTATTAGATCTAATTTGTGATTAATGATCATTTGTATAAGTTTGGTTTTGTCTTTAATTCCACTAAACTGGTTAGCCTGTAATAAATTAAAAGCATTAATTAAACTCTCCTCATCGTTAGCATCGTTAATAATCGTTGTGATTTTATTCGTTAACTCTAGTTTATTGATTTTAATTTCAGTAATAGCTTGATTTTCTACAAAATTTAATAATTCATCTTTGGGAAATAATTCAATTAAGTCAATGAAATAACTATTCAAAAATAATTCAGGTGTACTTTTATTGTTACCCAATAAGTTTTTACGTTTTTCTATTAATACTGATTTATTCATAGAGTGCGAAATAAGTATAACATTACACTTTATCTGAATTATCTAATTATCAAAATTTTCATATATTCAAATTATGCTTGGAAATCATGAATTAATTGTTTGATCTCTACAAAACCCTTGTGAATAGGAATTTTTTTCAATAAATGTCTTTTTTTATAAAGAAATAATTGTTCTTTATTACCGTATATGCCAATATCTGCATGTTCACACTCACCAATTCCATTAACGGCACATCCCATAATTGCAATTGACATAGAATGTTTTAAGTTTTTTGTATAGTTCTCAACTTGCTTTAATAAATCTGACATATTCCATTGTAAACGACCACAAGTTGGACAAGCAATTATGTCAATTGTGTCATTACATAAATGAAGGCTATGTAAAATTTTTCTAGCAATCCTTGGTTCATCAATCGGATCTCCACTTATTGATATGCGTATGGTATCCCCGATACCCTTTGATAATAATGGTGCTAACCCAATGCTACTTTTAATAATCGCGTTTTCTTTTGTACCAGCTTCAGTAACCCCTAAATGTAATGGATACTTAATCTTATGTGATGCTAGTTCATATAAATTTGTAGTTAATAATGGATCTGATGATTTCAAACTTACAATAATTTTATAGAAGTGCCAAGATTCAAATAATTTTATAAATTTTAAAGCACAGTTGATCATGGATTTGGCTGTGGTAAAATTTTTATTATTAAGTTTAGAACCTTGATTAATACCGATACGAATAACAGTGTTGTACTTTTTAGCACAACTTACAATTTCTTTTAATAATTTTTGATTAATATTGGCAGGATTAATTCTTATTTTAGCTGCTCCGTTTTTAATGGCAAGCATTGCTAATTTGTGATTGTAATGAATATCTGCAATTATGGGACATGGAGCTTTTTCTACAATTTTTTTGAGAGCATTTGCGTCGATTTCATCCAAGATAGCTACTCTCACTAATTGTGCTCCAGCATTTACTAATTTTCTAATTTGTTGAATCGTAGCATTCACATCACTTGTTTTAGTGTTGGTCATGCTTTGGACGATAACTTTATTTTGGTGACCAATTTGAACATTACCAACAATAATTTTTTGTGTATTTTGTCTACTAATCATACTATTTGTATTTTATAATATACGACAATTATCAATAGTTTTAACATTCTATAAATTTTTGTTTAACGACTATATAATCGTTCTATTAGGAGATAAATATGTCAAGAAAATGATTTAAAGAATGAGAAAACTTCATCCCTGGTCTTTGATGTGATGAAGTAGATGTTAGAAACTTTATTCAATTAAATTACACACCATATGAAGGTGATGACAAATTTTTATCTACAGTAACTGAAAACACTAAAAAATTATGAGATGAAGTGTTGAAATTAACTAAAGAAGAACAAAAACGCGGTGGTGTATTAAACATGGACCAACGAGTCTCTTTTATTGACGCCTATGGTCCAGGTTATTTAGATAAAAAACTAGAAAAAATCGTTGGTTTACAAACAGATGAACCGCTTAAACGAGCTTATATGCCAATTGGAGGGATAAGAATCGCCCAACAAGCTGCGGAAGCGTTCGGTTTTAAAACAGATCCGCTGGTAGATCAAATTTATACTAAATATCGTAAAACTCATAATCAAGGTGTCTTTGACGCTTATACAGAAGAAATGCGTAAAGCACGTCATTTACACATCATTACAGGTTTACCAGATACCTATTCTCGCGGACGAATTATTGGTGACTACCGTCGCATTGCTTTATATGGAATTGATTATTTGATTGCCGAAAAAAAAGCTAGTCGTAATCTAATTCCTTATGATATGAGCGATGATGTAATTCGTTTACGTGAGGAATCATCAGAACAAATTCGTGCTTTGCAAGCAATGAAAATAATGGCTGCAGCATATGGCCACGATATTTCTTTGCCGGCGAAAAATGCTCAACAAGCAGTTCAATGAACATATTATGGATATTTAGCAGCAATTAAAGATCAAAACGGTGCTGCAATGTCTGTTGGTAGAATTTCTACTTTTCTAGATATTTACTTACAACGTGATTTAAATAAAAAAATAATTACAGAAAAAGAAGCTCAAGAATTAATAGATCATTTGGTAATGAAATTACGTATGATCCGTTTTATGCGAACTCCTGAATATAACGATTTGTTTGCAGGAGATCCTGTTTGAGCAACTGAATCAATCGGTGGAATGGGTATTGATGGACGTACTTTAGTTACTAAAACATCTTTTCGTTTTTTACATACATTAGCTAATATGGGTCCTGCACCTGAACCTAATTTAACTGTATTATGATCAAAAAGATTACCCAAAAATTTTAAAAATTTTTGTGCCAAATATTCTATTCTTTATTCATCAATTCAGTATGAGTCAGATGATTTAATGCGTGTCACCCATGGTGATGATTATGGCATCGCTTGTTGTGTGTCACCAATGAAGATTGGCAAGCAAATGCAATTTTTTGGGGCGAGAGCTAATTTAGCAAAAGCACTTTTGTATGCCATTAATGGTGGTTATGATGAAATCCACAATGAATATCAAATTGGGCCAAGACAAGGACAATTAAATATAAATAAACCCCTTGACTTTAATGAAATTTGAGACCGTTATTTAGTAGTATTACGTTGATTAGCGTCTTTGTACATCAAAACTTTAAATATTATTCACTATATGCACGATAAATATTATTATGAGGCAGGTCAAATGGCTTTATATGACTTTCATATTCATCGTTTTTTTGCCACTGGAATTGCGGGATTATCAGTGGTAGCAGATTCTTTATCAGCAATTAAGTATGCTAAAGTTTATCCAATTTGAAAACAAATTCCAAATAGTGATCGTTATATTGCAATTGACTATCGGATTGAAGGAGATTATCCTAAATATGGTAACGATGACGACGCCGTTGATAACTTAACCCAAGATGTCGTAAAATTATTTGTCAATATGTTAAAGCGCCATAAAACCTATCGTTGCTCAGAATTAACAACTTCAGTACTTACAATCACTTCAAATGTGGTTTATGGTAGAAACACTGGTGCAACTCCCGATGGTAGAAATTCTGGTGAACCTTTCGCTCCTGGAGCGAATCCAATGCACAGTCGTGACCAATCAGGGGCAGTAGCATCGCTTTCATCAGTAGCTAAAATTCCGTTCAAATATGCAGCTGATGGTATTTCTAACACTTTCACAATTGTTCCCGAAGCTTTAGGTAGAGAAGAACAATTAATTGTTATCCAGAACGATAAATGTGGTATAGAAGATAATGTATATAGGACAACAAAAAAACTTAAAGGAAAATAGAAATTATGGTAAGTAAAAAACAACAAGAAAATTTAGTAGATTTATTAGATGGTTATTTCGACAAAGGTGCACATCATTTAAATGTGAATGTAATCAAACGTTCTACTTTAAAAGATGCCCAAGCACATCCAGAAAAATATCCACAATTAACCGTACGTATCAGTGGTTATGCCGTTAATTTCGTTAAATTATCAAAAGATCAGCAGAACGATATCATCAACCGAACATTCCATGAATGTTTTTAGAATTTTGTTACGATAACATTCGTTAAATTACCTTCCTATTGTTGCGGGAAGGTAAGCATCTAAATTGTAGGTAATGACACTACAAGAAATATTTAATAAATTATTTATATCTTCCGTTTGCTGTTTATCGTTTCAATATTAACAATACATAGCGTAAATTTATATTTTTTGATTTAAAATAAATTATACACGATCGATTTTTAAAAGAGTCTATTTCAATTTAAATCCCTTGTTACAACGTTGAACAATATATAAAGCGCTGTTTGAATAGTTTACTCCAAACTACATTAAATATGAACCAATATTTAATTATTTGTTATGATGATGGTAGTATTGATGGAACATTAAAAACGCTATATACATATCAAGAAAAATATCCCAATATTGTTATCATTAAAAATGAGAAAAATAACGGTATTGCTTTTGCAAGACAACAATTACTAAATGCAGTTAAAACAGAATATTTTTATTTTGTCGATGCAGATGATATTGTGACAAATAATGGATTAAAAAAAATGCATACCGCGGCACATTCAAATAATGCGGATATAGTGATATCCAAATCTTTTATGCTTAAAAAACAAGCTAAACGTAAGATTAACTGATTTACTTCTCAATTTTCGCACAAAACTTCTCTAAAATATTTCATTAATCATAATTTATTTTATTTATGAAACGTGCTTATAAAAATTAGTTTTTTTTCGTACGACTAATTTCTCTTACAAAAACAATACTTCATGCTCTGAGGATCATTTGTTACTTTCTGTTCTATTTTCATTTAACCCAAAAATTATTTTTAATTGTGAATCTACTTATGTCTATTTTCAAAATCCCCAGTCACAAATGAACAAGCCTATGGCCACTTTTAAACGAATGGAAGATAACTTTATTAATTTTGTGGAAATATTTTCGCAGGTTCAAAAAAATTTAGAAAAAAATCCAGATTTATGTAAAACCATAATTAACAATGCAATTTACATAGTGTTAATGAATATTGGAATGGTGTTTAGCTGAACGTTAAGAGGCAAAAATTTAAGAAAAAAATTAACTAGCGATGAAAATAATAAGTGCAAACAATTCATTGAAAAAATACAAAGGATAATTCAATCATCTAAATGAAACATTAGTCTGCCATCTTGTTGGTGAAAAAAAATAAGTGCTTTTATTTATATACACGGTGTTTTTAATAAATTAAAAAAATAAAATAATATCATTTAGCTTAAATTCATTTGATTTTTCATTTTTTTATAATTGTGAACTAAGTCAATTTTTAATTCAATAACATCGTTTTTCATTCTGATATTAGTAGTGGCAGTAATGGCTACACCACATACTTGGGTAATTACAATAGTTAAAAATGGCGTTATAAAATTGGGAATATGCAAAAATGATAGAAATCCTTGGATTGATGATTTATCCGTTATGACTGTGAAATATAAAGAAATCGCGATGGACATCATGATCGTCATTGAAATTAATTCACGTCGGTTATGAAATAAATTTTGTCAAAGTGTTATTCTTCTGGAATATTTTGGTGTAACTCGGAATCATGGATTTTTTCGTAAAATGACTTTCATAAAAACCGCTTCAATATTTTGATAAAAAATTGCTGATCAAGTTAATGAATAAATAGCAATGAAAATAATGAATTTTCATAGTCCGATCCTGAACAATAAAGTTAAAACATAATTCAACAATTGTGTGATAGAAAAAAGTATACTAATTATTGTGAAAATGTAAATCGTATTCTGATGATAATTTAATCCAAACAATATTGCATTGATAATTAGGTTGCAAAATATTGAAAAATATGTGAACATTTTTGTACATATTACAAAAGACAATAAACATTTATATTGAAAAGAAATCTTTTTACTAAATAAAATTTTGATAAATTTTGATTCGGCATATTCTACGAATAAATACAAATTCCTAATTTGAGCTCTCCGAAAAGTTATAGAATCCGTTTGAATGAAATTGCCTGTTGGTGCTAAATTAGATATAAATATTTTATACCCCGCACTTAATATTTCATAATTCACACCATACATATCATTCATAATGTCTGTATATTTGAAATTCATTTTTTCCAAACATTTTTTAGAAATAATGGATCCGTGTCCAAATCAACGATCAATTCCTATTTTATTATCAACAATGGTATTGCATGAACCACTATCTAATGAATAACGAATAGCATTTGCAAAAAAAGTATCTTGTTTGTAACTTGACTGCGTTGATTGGACCATACCAATATTTTCATTTCCTGCGACATAAAAAATTTTTAAGTTGTCTTCTACAAAATTTGGTGGCAATAGTTCATCAGCATCTATATTAACAATATAGTCGTAAGGTTTATTATTAATTTTTAATCAATTATTTAAATTTCCTACTTTATACAATTCATTCGTATTTCTGCGAACGACATTACAATTATGCTTTTTTCCAAAATCGTCAATCATCTTTTTAAATTCTATAGTTATGGAATCGTCTAAAATATAAATTTCAGAAAATTTATATGTTTGTTTTAAAGTAAACAATAAGTTATTAGGTAAAAAATCGTCCTTAACCGTGACCAGCAAAATGACTTTTAAATTTTTATCTATTTTAATATGTTTAGTCAATTTTAAAAGCTTGCGAGTGTAATATCTTCTCAATGAATTGCTTATTAAAATATAAACCAAATTATAAACACCAGTTATTCAAGTAACAATCATAAAAACACACGAAAATATTAATAGAGATCGTACAACGTTTGGTGAAATAGACTGCAACAATGCAGGAGAGTTTCAAACTTTAACTACATAAAAATAAATTATTAAAAAAGTAACCCCCCCCCATATTAAAAAGAACATTGGGAATCAAAATTTCCAATGTTTTTGAAAACAGTTTTTATTCACGTTTTTGCTCACAGAACATCTCTCGCTAGCAAGTATATAAAAATATGAAATTATTTTTACTATTATTGAATTTATTAACTTTTTTTATAATTCACTAATGAATATTAAAGCTCCGTATTTTAAAATCGAAACTTTTGGTGCAGTGGACGGTCCTGGGGTTCGTCTAATTGCTTTTTTACAAGGTTGTCCGCTCCGTTGTATTTATTGTCATAATCCTGAGTCCTGAAAAAAAACTTCTTCATTAAAAATTACTCCTCAAGCAGTAATTGATATTTTTAAAAAAAATCAAGGTTATTACCGTAATGGAGGAATTACTTTAAGTGGGGGTGAACCATTAATCCATCAAACATTTTGTTTAGAATTAGCAAAATTATGTAAACTGAATCATATAAGTTTGGCCCTTGATACATCTGCAGTTACATTCAACAAAACTAATCTGATGTTTTTCAAATCATTAATTAAATTTCATCCATTGTGAATTGTTGATATCAAACACATTAATCCTAAAAAACATAAATTAATTACAGGTACAGCAACTCAGAATGAATTAAAACTAATAAATTTTTTAGAATTAAACAAGCAACCATATTGAATTAGACAAGTTTTACTCCCTAAATATACAGATGATCCTGAAGATCTTAAAAAAATTGGGATATTTATCAAATCGCTTAAATATTTACAAGTATTTGAGCTGCTGCCTTTTAATCGTTTAGCTTTTGATAAATATCAGCAATTAAAAATTACTAATAAATTAATCAATGTCCCAGAGCCTAATAAAAAAGCCATTGATGATGCTAAAAAAATCATTAGCAAAATAAAAAAAAGCCATTACACACACTAGTTATATCTTAGTGCTGCTTCATTTCTGACCTGACACGATTCGAAACTGATGTTGTAACGGCTTCACTATTATAATTGATTTATAATAATAAAAACAGTGAGTGAAAATATGGCGAAAAACAATAAAAATAACATCTTAATCATGGGTTTATCTGGTTCTAAAAAAATTACTAATAATATTTGTAAGTATTTAAATGTAAAACCAATTCCCGTAACCATTTCTCATTTTGCAGATGGTGAAATTATGGTGCGACCAGAAACACCAGTTAGATATAAAATTGTAACCATTATTCAATCAATTAGTAAACCAGTAAATGAAAATTTAATGGAATTGCTAATAGCAATTGATGCTTTAAAAAGAGCTTCAGCTAAAGCTATTAATGTGGTAATTCCATACTATGCTTACGCTAGACAAGATCGAAAAACTTTAGGGCGCGAACCGATTACTAGTAAATTAATTGCAACATTAATTGAAAGAGCTGGGGCAACACGTGTTGCCATTGTTGACGTGCATAGTGAACAAGCCCAAGGTTTTTTTGATATACCTGTGGACACTTTACGAGCCTACTTTCTTTCAATTAAAGAAGCAATTAATAAAATTCGTTGTTCAAATTTAGTGATTGTGTCGCCTGATTATGGTGGTATAAAACGTGCTAGACAAATCGCAGCCACTTTAAATTTACCATTAGCTATTTTAGATAAGCGACGTCCTTTACCTAACCATGCAGAAATATCTAACATTTTAGGTGATGTTAATGGTAAAGATTGTTTAATAAGTGATGATATGATTGATACAGCAGGTACTATGGTAGCAGCTTGTAAAATTTTAAAGGATTTCGGTGCAAAATCAATTACGATTGCTGCAACTCATGGTATTTTAAGTGACCCAGCAACTGAACGATTATCCAAAGCTGTTAAGAGTGGTGTTATTTCTGATATTTATTTGACTAACTCTATTGAATCTGTGTATGAACGTAAAATTCCTAATTTACATATTTGTGATCTTGGCAAATATTTATCTGAAATTATTCGTGTTTATTATAGCGAGGCTGGTTCAATTTCCAAAGTATATGAACATTACACACCTCGTTATGTTAAATAATGAAACCGTTCATTAAAGAAATAATCGTGGTTGAAGGAAAAACCGATACTGCTAAATTACAATCATTATTTAATGCAGATACCATTGAAACAAATGGTAGTAAATTATCCAATGCAACCATTGCATTAATTCAAAAAGCAGCTCAAAATAGAGGAGTTATTTTATTTTTGGACCCTGATGGCACAGGTGAAACTATCCGAAGAAAATTAGAAAATAATTTAATTGGTTTTAAACAGGCTTTTATTAAAAAAAGTCACATGCAATCTAACAAAAAAATAGGTGTGGCTGAAGCTAATGATCAAGCAATAATTAATGCTCTTAAACATGTAGTAACTTTTAACAAAAATAAAATGTCAATCACTTGGGAAGAATATTCATCGATTGAATGAAATAAAAGTAAAAGAAAAATAATTGCTAATTATTTTAAAATCTCTGAATCAAACAATAAGCAATTATTTAAACGTTTAAATATGATGAACGTTACACTTAATACCGTAAAAAAAATTATTTTTTCTTACAAGGACCAGTAACTTTACAATCACAATCATCTGGACAAGTGCAATTTTCAGTAGTTTCACCACATCCACAAGGGCACATTTCTTTATCTTTCTCCATATTTTTCTCCTATCAATAACATATTATTACTTAAGATTTCTTTTTGTCAAGTACGCACATTTTTGTGCTATACTACCCTTGAAGATATCATGAAACATACACATACTGAACAAGAACATTGCCCTGTAACCGCAACCATCAACTTAATTGGTGGTAAATATAAACCGATTATCTTATGATATTTAACTAAAGGAACGGCTAGATACGGACAAATTAAACATTATATCAATAATGCTACTCCCAAAATGTTAACTCAACAATTACGCGAATTAGAAAACGATAAACTGATTGTCCGTAAAATTTATCCAGTTGTCCCACCAAAAGTAGAATACAGTCTTACTAAATTTGGAGCAAGTATTAGTGATGTAATGCAAGAAATGTATAAATGGGGCAAAGAATATTTAACTAATCAAGGCATTGAAGTAAATTGTGAAATGTATAAAGGTAATAAATAATGAAACTACCTTTAGCTGCGGTTCTAAGACCAACATCGATTAAAGATGTGATTGGACAAAGTCATTTACTTAACGAAGGTTCATTACTACATCGCATGGTTAAAACTAAAAGCTTATTTTCATTAATTTTCTATGGTCCGCCAGGAATTGGTAAAACTTCAATTGCGTTAGCATTAGCACATGATTTGAGTATTCCTTATGCAATTTATAACGCAACCATTGATAAAAAAGAACAATTGGTAAATATTATTGATTTAGCCAAACGTTCAGACAGTGGTTACATTGTCATTTTAGAAGAAGTGCATCGCTTGAATCGTGATAAACAAGATATTTTATTGCCATATTTAGAAAAAGGAATTGTTTATGTATTTGCCACCACTACTGAGAATCCATATTTTACAATTAATCCTTCAATTCGCAGTCGATGCCAAATTTTAGAACTAACACCACTTACCCAAAACGATATTTATCTAGGTCTTAAAAAACGATTGGCGACTGTTGAATTAAAAATAAAAATCGATGATGAAATATTGCAAATGATTGCTAAACAGACTAATGGTGATTTACGTGCTTCAATTAATATCATTGACATATTAAATAAGCTGTATGCAAATGAACCAATTAACAAAAATATTTTAAAAGATGTAATGCAACAATCATATACATTGTCGGCAGATTATGGAGATGAATATTATGATATTAAATCAGCTTTCCATAAATCATTGCGTGGCAGTGATCCCGATGCAGCAATTTATTATCTAGCAAGGTTATTAATCGCAGGTGATTTAGAATCATTATCACGAAGATTGATTGCCATGGTATATGAAGATATAGGGTTAGCTAATCCGCAATTATGCAGTCGCGTAATTGGTGCATGCAATGCTGCAAAAGAAGTGGGTTTTCCTGAATGCAAACAAATTTTTGCAGCTATAACCATTGAAATATGTTTATCGCCAAAATCAAATTCAGCTTGTATGGCAATAATGGAATCTTTGCAAGATGTTAAAACGGGAAAAAATTATTCCATTCCGTTACATTTAAAAGACCAATCTTACAAAAGTGCAAGTAAACTTGGGAGAACTGGTTATAAATATCCCCATGATTATAAAAATGCATATGTAAAGCAACAATATTTGCCAAAAGAACTAGTAAACACTAATTACTACAAAATGAATAATAATCCATTGGAATTGAAAATGAATGAATATTTAGATCGTTTAAAGAAAGAATTTTAATATTAATAATTTTTCTTAGGTAATTCCTGAAAATATGCTTGTGGATGTGCACAAACTGGACAAACCATTGGTGCTATTAAACCAACATGGTGATGCCCACAGTTTTGACATTGTCAAGTAATAGCTTTAGTACGTTTAAAAACATTTTTAGATTTAACATCTGCCAATAAATCACGATATCGCCTTTCATGAATGGCTTCAATTTTAGCAACACCTTCCATACGTGTAGCAATATCTATAAAACCTTCTTTACGAGCAACTTCAGCCATTTCTTTATACATTTTTGTTCATTCATAGTGTTCACCACTTGCAGCATCTAACAAATTCTCGCTAGTGCTTGGCATCCCACCATGTAAAGCTTTAAATCAAAGTTCTGCATGCTCTTTTTCATTACCAGCTGTCTCTTCAAAAATTTTCTGAATTTGCACAAAACCATCTTTTTTAGCTTGTGAGGCATAGTATCCATATTTCATTCTAGCTTGCGATTCACCAGCAAACGCTTCTCATAGATTTTTTTCAGTTTGTGTCCCTTTTAAAGATTTCTTCTGTTGTTTTTTCATAATTTGATTTTCTCTTTCTAATCTTATTTTATTCTATTACAATAGCTCATAAAATATGCATAAATATTAAATTAAAAAATTAATGGTCAAGTCAACCCCTAAGTTAGCACTTCTATAGATAAATATAAAAAGCCCATTGGGCCCTTGTAAAATTAATTTGAACAAATATTTTAAAAGAGGCTAACAATGAGCAATTTTCATT
>JAISPD010000019.1 GCA_031275175.1 Mycoplasmataceae bacterium | reverse complement strand
CAAGAAAAACAATCCTATTTTTTCAGAAATAAATAAAAAAGTTAAATCCATTTTTGAAGCATTTAAAATTCAATTGCCTAAAAATTTATATTAAATGTAGGTATCTTTTTAGGGATTTTTGGTAACCATTAAATTTAGCAACCACTAAATTAGCACGATTAGCAGCCGTTGTATAACATATTAAGTTATGAGAAACACCTCGTAATTTAGGGAATGTGTCTTATTAGATTTACCTTTTTCGCCTTTAAATGATTGTTTAAAGAATGTATCATCCATTTCAATAGTACCTTTAAGTTTATTGTGAGTTAATCTTTTAACTAAAACATCCATAATCTTATGTCTTCATTATAAAAGAAGTTTTTACATTAATCTTACAAATAGTGGCAAATTTGCGCAGACTGACACCAGATAACATTAACTCAATGAATTTGAATCAAGTATCTTTATTCTTGCGAGTATTGTAGAACACAGATTTAACAGTTGGTGTGAAAGTCTGTTTACATCAATGACAATAATATCTTTGCAAACCGTTCTTCTTTCCTCATTTCTTAGTCATTCTACTTTGACAATGTGGACAAGTTGCATGCATTTCATTCCTTGTTCATCTAACGAATCATAAATTGAAACGATGGATTGGGATTGATTTTCAGTAGATAAGTCCCTAATGAGTTGTTCTATCTCTCATCTTGGTAATTGATTGATTAGTTGTTTAATGTTCTAGTAGTTACTTTGTATCATAATACCATTATTGTAATATATTTATTATTAAATAGTTAAATAATTTATATATTTAATAAAAAGCAACACTAAAGTGGAACATTAAGAAATAAAAAATAAAAGTTTTATCATCTAACCAACTTCCAATATTTCAAGTATCATCCCCCATAATCATGTCAATCCAATCTTCAATAACAAGCTTTATTTGCAACAATATAAAAATAGTTGTCAGATGATGAATCTGCATATAATAATTCTATTACATATAGACTACTATCGTTATCGCTATCATTACTACAACTTGTTAATTGTATAACTAATGGTACAGTGGCAATACCAATTGTAGGAAGTGTGATCATTTTTAACAAATTAAATTTCATAATGATTTATTTTAAATTGTGAATCATAGCTCATAGATATGAAATATTTCATGTCTTAAGAACATTTTTTGCGTCACAAATTTTAATAGTCGGATTTTTCATTAATAGATTAAGTAATTTATTAAATTCTTTTTTACTAACATGCCTTACAGATTTTATTTTTATTGAATTTGGATCATTAGGTATTGCGTTTATTAAAATATGTTCAGGAGATTTAACTACTTTGAACTTCAATCCTTTTTTAGTTTTATATATCGCACCATTTTTAATATTTTTCATTTGTTGTACATAAAAATTCGTTCTTTACTTTTTGAAATTTGATCCTCATTTATTTGGCAAATTGAATCCGTGATTTTTTAATCATAATGCATACGCATATTCGTGAGTTGTTAACTCTTTGTTACTGCTTTTTTTATAGATTGTACACCCATATTCTTTTCTAAGAAGATTGCGATAATTTTCTTTCATTTTGCCCTTTTTTGTATAGCACATTGTATGTTCTATAATCTTTTATTTTTTCATAAAAGATTAATCTAATAGGTGATCAAAGTCGTGCGTGCAACAAAAATAAAAACTCCCCACTTATTAAGTAAAGAGTTTTTATTTTTGCGTGGCACAAGCTATTCTTACTGTTATCCAATAACTACTGTCGGCTTAGTGGTACTTAACTATTGTGTTTGGGGGGCGAGAACAGGCGCGTCCATATCAATATCAGCACCACACAAAATGATCGTTTAATCTAATTTTATAAAACCAACAATACTTTACTAGTAGTTTATTGATGACCGTTAGTAACTTTTTGTGAAACAAAATATTTACAAGTCATTCGAATTATTAGTAATATCAGCTAAATACTTCACGGCATTTGCACATGTATCCTATCAACGTTGTCATCTGCAACGATTCTTATGCTTTCTTGCGTAGGCAGGGAAGATTAATCTTGTAGAAATCGCAGTTTTAACGTAGAACATTGAAATGTGAAAAAAATCACCTAAATAGTATAAAAAATGTGAAATAATACTCATTTAAATGACATTTTATGGTATAAACAACTTATGAACGCTTTTAAAAATCGTAAAATATACAAGACTATAGAGACATGAGCCAAGTCTAGCACATTGAAACCGCTTATTCTAAAAGGGGCTAGGCAAGTTGGCAAAACTCAATTAATGTTAGAGTTGGGCAAGAAATGTTTTGCTAATTATTGTTATTGCAATTTTGACGTTGATGGTGAAGATGACATTAAACCCATTTTTGAAAAAACTAATAATCCATCAGAAATTATTAAATTACTAGAAAATCAAAAACAAATTCGAATTACAAATAAAACATTACTAATATTTGATGAAATTCATCGTGCCCCTAAAGTCATGAGTGCATTAAAATATTTTGCAGAATTATCTGATGGTTATAAGATTATATGTTCTACCAGTTTGTTATCTGAAATTCTACATTACAAAAATTCTGAAATATCTTTCCCCGTTGGTAAAATTGAAGAACTAGAAATACATCCTTTAGATTTTGAAGAATTTTTGCTATGGACTAATCCATTTTTGTATGAGTCATATGTGAATATTAATTTGACTAGGGTTATAGAGATTAATTTACATAATCAACTCAAGAATAAATACAAGGATTATCTAATTGTTGGTGGGATGCCTGAATGTGTACTAGAATGAATTAATGTGCAGAGTTATTTTTCCGTACGCAATAAACAAAATCAATTACTAAGAGATTATGAAAATGATTTATTAAAACCATCTAACCACATTAAAATCGCTAGCTTAAAAAGGATATTTGATTCCATTGACAAACAATTAGCAAAGGATAATCATAAATTTATGATGTCACTTTTAGGATCGCATGCGAGATTGCGAGACTATGATGCTGAAATTAAATGATTAATCAATTCTAAAATGATAATTTTAGTCAATGGATTAAAGCAACCATTTTTACCATTACGTGCTAATGAAATTGCCAATAATTTCAAATTATATTTCTTAGATGTTGGTATGTTAGGTGCTAAAATGAATATTAATCCAAATCTAATTTTAGATGAATCATCTAATTATATTTATAAGGGAGCCTTAACCGAAAATTATGTTTTTCAACAAATTAAAAACAACACAACCAATCAGCCTTATTTTTATTCATGGAGTGGATCATCTCACGAAATTGATTGTATTATTGAATTTAATAACGGAGCCGTTCCGATTGAAATTAAAAGCACAACCAATGTTAAAAGTAATAGTTTAAATCAATATTTAAAACAATATAAACCAAAAATAGCAATCAGATTATCACTATTAAATTATTCATTAAATCAAAATCTATATGAAATTCCTCTATATCTAATCTGTAAAATATTCACCAATCTAAATAAACAATGATAGATTTTTTTAAATGCTTTGTCAAATTTTATAAAATACAAATGCTAATTACAACATAACAATAAAATTAAAAACTCCCCACTTATTAGGTAGAGAGTTTTTATCTTAGTGTGACACGAGCTATTCATACTATCATTCAATAGCTACCGTCGGCTTGATGGTGCTTAACTGCTGTGTTCGGGATGGGAACAGGTGTGACCACCGTCAATATCAGCACCACACAAATTAATCGACTTATCCAATTTTATAAAACCAACAATATTTTGCTAGTAGATTATCA
>JAISPD010000029.1 GCA_031275175.1 Mycoplasmataceae bacterium | reverse complement strand
AATTTATGTTGAGCGTATATAAATCATCGCCATATGACATAGTCATGAAATTAGATGATCAAGTATTTGACATTAGCACCGAGCAATTTATGGCAATAACATATCGAGAATTATTTAACCTTGGAGATGTAAAAAATTTCTAAGTCAACAATTTATTATGCAATTCACAATCCAAAGATTAAAGACTTGAAACCATATATGCTATTAATACAACAAAAAACTTGGTAAGAAATACCAATTCTAAAGAGGGAAAACGCATCAATGGCGATTCGATAGAGCAGATGGCAAAAGAACTGCTAGACCCTGATATGAATTGCGTTTGAGAGGGAGATACGGTAATTGGACCAAAACGAAGCAAATCAGTGCTATTAACACTTACTAATAGGAAAAATAATGATGAAGTGATTATGAAATTACCAAATCGTACTAAGCCCTCTATTGTTACAGCACTCAATACTTTAGAAAAATTATTAGGTGCTGAAAAATTTAACGATATCTTTACTTATATTATTTTTGATAACGGTATTGAATTTAGAGACGTAGATGGGATAGAAAACTCGTGCTGTGAATTTAATATTAAACGTACAAAGATTTTCTTCGCTCGCCCTTATAAATCTAATGATTGAGCAATAAACGAAAAGAACAATTAGAAAATTCTTTGGCAAGAGAACAAACTTTGATAATGTAACAGAAAAAAATATACGAATTGCTAATATGTTAATAAACCTTACGCATAGGAAAAGATTAAATGGTGAAATGTCTTATAGTACATCAACTATAATTCACCAGTCAAACATAAAGTGTTGCACTTGGATTTAAAACTTGCGCTCAGTGAATAGTTGCTTTTAGATCAGTTATATCTAATGATTTTTGATTATAATATTTCCATGAAGTTAAACTCATTTAAAATAATCGGATTAGTTTTAGGACTTGGTTTAATTGGCTCATCATTCGCTATTAGCATCTCTTCATGTTCAGAAAACGGTTTGTCACCAAAAATTATTTCTCAAATATTAAGCGTCTATCAACAAGAGGCATATAGTTCAACCGAAACGGATTCTCATATCGTGAATGTTGGAAATATTGGTGAATTTGCCAAATATTCACCTAGTGGCGATGACATACAATATTGAAATGATATTGAATCTCCTAAATATAAAAATGTAGTTTCAGCCGATGCTCAAGATTGAGAAGAACAAATTACTGCACCTTTAAAAACATACATTAATAACAATATTAAAGAACATAAAAGTTTAATTGGAACTGATGATCCTCAAATTCAAGCGATTGCAGGATTTGATCAATTCAGAGAAGATTATTTTAGTGTACATTTAGTCAATCTTTATGCTGCTTTCCCAAACCAGTCGCCTGATCAAGGATGAGTTTTTGAAGACTCAGCATCTTCTGCGATTGGAGCAGATCCAGTTGATCACGAACCGTATAAAATATTTAAATGTTTACAAAGTGATGCTGATAACCAAGCATTCCAAAAAAATAGTAGTTATCCCGGAACTCCTTATGAAATTAAAAATAATCAAACCCCCTCTTATATTCTTAACAATAAAGAATACTGCAATTATTTAGATCCTCGTTTCCTTTTTAGTGATAAAGTTTTCGATCAGACATCGCGAGACCCAGTTATTGCTCCGTTTATTGAATCAACAAATTCTATAGTCAGAATTAGTTATTTGGTAAAATTTTCACCAAAACCTTATACTAAGGAAGCTCCACCAATTGCTTTTTATGTGCATGCAAATTTAAGATGTGATGGAATAAGTTAAAGTATGGCAAAGCAATTAAGTAAAAAAGTTCTAAAATCTGGAAATACAAAAGAAAAAAATACAGCCAAAAAAATTGTTGGTATTACTGCTTGTGCAGCAGGAATTGCTCACACTTACATGGCGGCAGATTCCTTGAAGTTAGCTGGTAAGAAAATGGGTTATGATGTCCGTATTGAAACTCAAGGGGCAAGTGGTGCTGAGACTCCATTAACAGAAGAAGAAATTGACAATGCAGATGTAGTCGTTATCGCAAGTGATGTAAAAATTGATACTTCACGTTTTAAAGGTAAAAAAATTTTAATGGCTGGCGTAGGCGCTGCTATTAAAGATCCTGAAGTTTTAATTCAAAAGAGTTTGTCCCAAGCTAAAGTATTAGGTGGTGAAGAGAAAACATCTAGCAATAAAACAGCATTAGAATCTAACATGTTTACCATTAAAAAAGGTAAAGGGATACTTTCGCATATCATGACAGGTATTTCATGAGCGATGCCTTTAATTGTTGCTTGTGGTTTGTTATTAGCCATCGCTAATGCTATTGGTAATGAAAATTTATATTCGGATGCGAATGGAACATTTTCATTAGTGGGTGTGATTTGAAGTGGTGGTAAACCATTCGTGCGTTTTATTGCTGATATAGCTATTGCTGGATTTAAATTAATGATTCCACTATTTGCTGCATACATTGCTTATTCAATTGGTGATAAACCAGCTTTAGTCCCAGCTTTAGTCTGTGGTTGAATCATCAATGATAATAAATTATTGGGCGTCACGATAAATACAGGTGATACTGGTGGTATTGTGATGCCAATTGAACCAGGTGCTGGATTTATTGGTGCAATTATTGTAGGATTTATTGTTGGATATTTGGTTAAATACATTCGCTCATGAAGGTTTCCTAAAATGTTGAAATCCATTGTTCCATTTTTAATTATTCCTGTTTGTGTTACCTTTGTGGTAGCTGTATTTATTCGTTATTGTGTCGGTGCTATCATCGCTCAATTAGTAATTGGTATGTTTGATGGTTTACAATCTTTGCAACAACAATCGTTAGCCTTCCCAATCGTAATTGCCATCATTATTTGTATGATGATGTCGATTGATATGGGTGGGCCAATTAACAAAACAGCCAACATTTTTGCCACCATTACTTTTTATCAATCCCTGTCTAATGTTACAGGACAAGGTTTAAGCATGTGGGATGCTAATTTCATCCCTTGATCTGGAATGATAGCTGCAATTTGTGTCCCTCCGCTAGGTTTATGGTTATCTACAATTATGTTTAAGAGTAAGTTTACTCGCGAAGAAAGAGCGATGGGTAAAACTTGTCTTCCAACTGGTATATTTGGAATTACAGAAGGGGCAATTCCATTTGCTTCTTCTGACCCTATTCGTGTAATTCCTTGTTGTATGTTAGGTTGTGGTGCTACTGGTGTTGTTTCAGTATTATTGGGTGCGAAATTCGTAGGTGGAGTAGCAGGACCTCTTGGTTTATTTACTTATGGAAACACCGAGTTATTCCAAAATAATTATGCTTGATGAGTATTTGTGTGGTTAGCATGTTTTTGAAGCGGGGCATTTGTTGCCGCTATCAGTCTTGGATTATTAAGAAGAAAAATTAACAAAGAAGAGATGACACAATTAGCAGTATGAAAAACACACCGAAGATCACAATATAAAACTGCATGAAGTAATGTTAAATTGGCATTTACACACCCAAAACAAGCTATACAAAAAGCTAATGTTTCTACGAAAGCATTCAAAAAGAAACGAAAAGATGGCGCTATTGATTATTGGATTAGTTGTGGTGCTGCGATTGAAAAATGATTTGAATTATGAGGCTCACGTTTTGCTAAATTTGGTCGATTGGTAACCAAACCATATAAAATTCTTTGACAAAAAATTCACCATAAAAATAAAACAGGTAACCAAGATGTCAAATAGTAGTCAAAAATTCAAAATTCTTTTAGGAGTGCTCATTCCTATCTTCGTTATTTTAATTGTTTTAGGTTTTGCCTTTGTAATGATAGGATACCAAGTAGGCTCACAAGTTGATGATCCAGTTATTAATTGATGAATGGTAATCTCGGGTTGAGTTCTATTGGGAACTGGTCTCGTTGGTTATTTCAGTCTATTTACCGTAGTTTTAATTAGACGTCAATTACAAAAAAATAAGACTGAAACTTTAGAAAAATAGGGAATTTTATGTTATTGAACAAAAAATGAAGTGTATATGTCGTACCACATACACATTGAGATAAAGAATGGTTTTTTACTCGCGAAGATTGTGAAGTAGTTTTAGATGCAAACATTAGAAATTACATCGATTTATATCAAAAAAATCGGGACGTTTTTAGTTTCACTTATGATGGTCAAACATCAATAATAGATGATTATTTCTTAGTAAATGATATTAATAATAGTCATGCTTTTTTAGAAACCTTAAATCGCAAAAAATTAATTGTCGGTCCATGATACATCCAACCTGATTTTTTTAATACAACTTCTGAATCATTAGTTAGAAATCTATTAATTGGTATTAACACTGCAAATCGTTATCATGCTGATTATTTACGTCTAGCTTATGTACCCGATTCCTTTGGGCAAAATGAACAAATGCCCCAAATATACCAACAGTTTGAATTAAAAAATTTAATTTATTGACGTGGGATTAATCCTCAAGATATGAAAAAATCTTCAGCAGCATTATGAGAAGGGATTGATGGTACAAAAATACTAACCTATAACTTGCGCTTTGGATATTGACCGATGGGAACACTTTATCCTTATGATGGGATTAACAAAAATAACATTAAACAAAAAGCCAAATGATTTTATAAAAAATTTTTTACGCAATTTAATGAAATTAAAAGATTAGCAAATTTTACAAATAATTGTATCTTAATTCCGCTAGGAGGAGACCAAGCTCCTATTATGAAATATTTGCCAGAATTTATTCATGAGCTTAACAAAATAGATACTCAAAATAAATGAATCTTGTCAGATTACGATCATTTTATGCGGAATGTTGATGCACATAATCCTCGTTTAGAGACAATGAATGGCAACCTACTATGTCCAGCCTTATCGCGTGTACATCGGACAATTTCATCGCAACGTGTTGACATCAAACAATTATGTAAATCGATAGAATATAACATTTTTTACAAATTGGAACCACTCTCTGCATATTTCTATAGTATTGGTGGCGATTACAAATATGGAATCATTCAATACATCCTTAAAAAATTAATCACATGTCAGGCACACGACTCATTAGGAGGATGTGTAATTGATAAAACTAATGCGGAAATTAAAAATTTATTGATACAAATTAATGACCTTGTCAATTCATTAATTGTCTTAACAATTAAAAATATTAGTAGAACATTACGCTTAAAAAATGAAGAGTTTATTATTTTTAATCCTCAAATCAACGAACAACAAAATAATACTTCTTATGAATTAACATTGTTTACTAAATATGAACATTTTGATTTGATAAATACTCAAACTAATCAACGATTAAAATTTGATTATTGAAAGCGACCTTCCCATAATTCATCTTATTTTAGTTATCGAGTATTCATTCGTAATCCTAAATTACCATTATTTAGTGTTAGTCGTTTTAAAGTCGTTCCATCACTGAACAGTTATCAACTTCAGTCTGCTAATCAAATTGATAATCACCGTTGAAAAGTTTTTATTAATAATGATGGTACATTAAATATTTTGGATAAAAAATTCGATCAAACTTATGAAAACTTGTTTGAAATTTATGTAGAACATGATTGCGGAGATTCTTATGATTTTTCACCATCAAAAACACATCCTGGGAAAATTAATAAAATAGTTGACACTAAATATCAAATATTTTCATGCGAAGAATATCATAATCTTAAAATTCAAAATACTTATGAAATCCCTGCCGCTCATAATAGTGAAAAGATTCAACAAACTGTAGAATTCAACATCCATATTACTAATAATGATGTCATTTCTATCAATATTCATTTAAATAATAAAATTAAAGATGCTCGTTGGTTAATCAAGGCACATGCTAATTTTCTAACAAGCAATATCTATTGTAATCATGCATATTGTGCATCATCTCATCCAGTTTACGATAAATTGGATAAGTCAATTTGAGAAAAACAAAAATGAGCTGAGTATCCTGTTGATATTTGAACCAATGAATCATTCGCCTATATTCAAAACATAAAACTTAAAAGCGGCTTTTTAACTAGTGGCGAAAATAATGTTGAAGCACGCAATGAAAATAAAAAAACATATGTCTATTTAACATTGTTTCGTAGCGTTGGTTATTTAGGTAAACGTGACTTAATTTATCGTCCAGGCCGAGCGAGCGGAATTGATGAATTTAGTGTTGAAACACCTGATGCACAATTATTGACCTCACTTTCATTTAAGATCGCTTGATTTACTACATTAAAAACCACAAATGTTTGAAATTTGGCTATTAACCATAATACACGCACTACGTATTATCAATCACAAAATTATGATAAGTCATATCATGTCTTAGATAAATTCTTTATGTCACTCCACACCAAATTGAATCCTAATAAAAAAGTGAAGTTACCATTTATCAATCATCCAGATTTTACAATTACTTGTATTAAAAAAATGGAACATACAGACAACTTAATGATTAGAGGTTTCAATAATTCTGAAAAACCAATTAAATTGACATTCACTAATGTTGATGGTAAACCGGTTGGCGTTGATATATTAAATTTAAAAGAAAAAATGCTGAAACAAAATGTTAAAATAGATACAATTAACAAATATGAAATCAGAACATATCGCTTAACCACAGCATTAGAAGACAGTAATGATTAATCAAAAAATATTTAATCTCAATCATATCTATACAGATGTCACAACTTCTTCACAAAAAGAAGCATTTAAATTTATCGCTCAAAAATTTGTAGATAACCAAGTATCTAATAATACTAAAGCATGTTATAAAGGATTAAAACATCGTGAAAAAGAAGGCACCACTGGTTTTAATGACGGTATCGCGATTCCGCATGCACGAATCAAAGAAATTTCCAAAGCTGCTGTTTTTGTTTTTAAATTTACTGAACCAATCGAATGAAATTCCATTGACAATTCACTTGTAAAAGTGGCAATTGCATTAGCAATTCCTGATGATGTAAGTGGTGATCAACATATCAAAATTCTTTCATCAATTGCTAGAAAATTAGTTGACCAAAAATTCCGTAATCAATTAACGTCGGCAATTTCTAAAGAACGGTTATTCAAATTAATTAATCAAGTCGAGATTGCTTAATTAATCTCAATCAATTAATGGTGCGCTACCAATTTTTTTAGTTAAATCATCAAATTTATCTAACGAAATTTGATTTTGTGTTCCATTCCAACATTTTTGTGCAAAAGCTTTAAGAGGACCACCAATTAAGGTTGAAACATGTGGTGCATAATCTCATCAAACTGACATCATTGCTCCAGTTAATCAATCAGGATATTCGTCATTATAAAGTCCGTTATTGTCTAAATAGTTTCCTGCATTACCTGCAAATAATCCTGGTTGAAAGTTATCTAATATTTGTTGAGCTGTTGGAACTGTACTTGTATTACTATCATCATCTGAAAAATATAGTAGATCAGAATTGTAATTAATCACTTTATTAATCCCACCACCAACTTTAAGAGTTGTTTCAATCGGCTTCACAAAATCGTTGATTGGAGCATTCCCATATTTTGATCATCAATGTTTTATGCCGACATAATCTTTGTTTGTTAAAACTTGATTCCAATCTTCAGTAGTTGCCTCTGGTCAATCGTTATATTTTTTTAAAAAAGCATCAGATCATTGCAAAATTTTTTGAATACCATTTTCGTTTAAAGTGTTACTCATTTCTTTATTAAATGTATAAATAGATTTTACAATGTCTATTTTACTTTGTGAGTTTCATACATTGGGAGACCCAGCTCAAGAACCGTCAAGTGTTTCTAAGTATTCATCCCCCCCAATGCCGAATGATAAAAGTGCATGCTTGTAATAATTACCAATTGAAGTAAAACGCTGTGCAAAATATTTTAAGAATTTTTTGCACATATCAATTGCTGCTTTTGAACCAGCTTTTCCCCCTCGTAAATCAAGTGTGTCTGGGATACGTTTACCCAAAGGGTATTCATCATCTGAGCGGTCATCTCAAATCGCAAAATCTTTTTCTCTTAAATTTGGATCACTAATCCCTTTTCCGTCATCAACATATTGACCTTGATTGTTAATTGGAATTGTTAAATCAGCCAAAAATCAAGCATGCGTAAAAATATTAACTTCCGGAATAATTTTTACGCCTTCTTTATAGGCTAAATTTAATAGATTACTAAATTCGCTAAATTCTGAATCTCATTTTCACGTAGGTGAATCATCACGATAATTTTGATTCAAATTGAAATATGTCGGTTCATCAGGAAAAACCGTATCATAATCATGTCAATTTATTTGAAATCATGTGCCTGTACCTTGCCAATTACTTGGCGCTTCATCAATCTTATTGCAGTCTAGACGCATCCCCCCGCTTGCAAAACGCAAAGCGACTGTATTTAATTTATTTCAAGCCAAGGTTTTAACTAAAGTGCTTACAAAACTTAACGGATAACCTCTACCTGAAAAGTCTATTTCGATACCTCGTTGTTGTATCTTAGGTCAGTCACTTATTTGCCCATATGGGATACCTTTATCATTAGTAAGCTGCAATTGTAGCAATGTCCTAGCAGCTTGCAATCAACCATATTCATTGAAAGCACGTACTTGGATTTTATCATTTATGTTTATCTGATAAGCTTCAGGATATTTATCACTAGTTATTTGGTCTAGGCTATCTAAGTGATCAGATGATAAAAACTCAAATGATATTTCATGAGCGGCATTTTCAATTTTTATTTTCAAATTTGGATGACTTGCTAGCGCATGGTTTGTTTGTAACAACTTAGTGTAATATTCACCTGCAATATTTTGAAATATTTCTCTAATTAATTGTCTCCTAGCTCCACTTACTGGATATTCTGGTGTAACGCCACTTGGTATTGATTCTAAATTAAAAGATATGGAAGTATCATCGTTAATAATGTATTGTTTATTTTCTGTATTTGCAAACATTTTAACTGTTGGCAATACATATGTTTTAAAATCGATAGTTTCTGCACAACTTGATAAAACTGTTACTCCACTAAAACAACCAATTGATAGCATTGATACAACTCTTGTTGGCTTGCGTAATTTAAAAATTTTTAATTTATTCATAAGATATTCCTTCATATTTATTAATTTTCATTAATTATCGTTTAACATAAATGAAAAGTTATTTTTATTTATCTATAATGAAAACATGAAGAAATTTCTCTTTTGCGCTACAACAAATGCATTTCAAATAGAGGGTGGGAGACACCTAGGAAAACGACAAGATTCCATCTGGGATGAGTTTACCAAAAGACGATTTCATATCCCTCCACCTAATTCGCCAGAACGTGAAATAAATTCCGTTGAAGAAGCCGCTGATTTTTATCATCAGTATAAAATTGATGCACAAATTTGTAATCGTTTAAAATTAGATGCCTTAATTTACTGTATTGATTGAGCAAGAATTTTTCCAAAAGATCCTACTCATATTAACGTGGAAGGCGTTAAATTTTATCAAAATGTTTTTAAAGAATTTATTAAAAATAATGTGAGATTTATCCCCGTTTTATTTCATTGGGATACACCATTATGAGCACAAAAAATGGGTGGATGAGAAAATCGTAAGTGTATTAATTGATTTAAAAAATATGCAAAAACTATTTTTAAATATCTTGGTAAATATTTTGAAATTTGTTTTGTCAGCGATGAAAATTCTTCTTTTACAATTTTTGGATACCTTGATACATACTTCCCACCTGAACGCAATAATATTCAAGCGTTTGTTAAAGCTGTACATCATTTAGCAATGGCCTCAGCGGCAACTAATGAAGCATTTATGAAAGCAAAGAAAGCTAAATTTGTTAAGACAAGCGCGACTTTAGGAATAGCTCATGATTGGTCACCACCAATCCCATATCCACTAAATAATTTACGTTCACAAAAAGCTGCGCAATCATATAACGAGTGATATTTAGGTTTGTTTTATGATCCATATTTATTGGGTACTTATTCAAAGAGCTTTTACAATTTTATTAAAGAAAATAATGTTAAGTTTAACATATCCAGTGCAGATTTAGCTTATCTTAAGAAATATCGTTTACAGCTTATTGGTTGAAATTATTATCGTCCATTTTATGTTAGTGATTATGAGTATTCAATGCAAAATTATCAAAAACCCAGCGAACCATCAATTACCCGTAAATTTCAAGTGGTCTACCCAAAGCAAAATGTCAAATATACTAATTGAAATTGAACAATCGATTCATCACAAATCATCCCTGGTTTAAAGTTATTACAACAACGTTATGGTAAAAACATCCCCATTATGATTCTAGAAAATGGGATGGGGGTTTTTGATGATAAAAGTAAACCGCTAATTTTAGATAAATCACGAATTATCTATCTTCAAGATCATATTAAACAATTTATGAAGGCACGAAAATTAAAAATTAATTTGATCGGCTATAGCCTTTGAACTTATTGTGATATTTTTTCTCCTAGCGGAGGTTATCGCAAAGATTATGGCTTAGTTAGTGTAAATTTCAAGAATAAAAATAAAACAAGAAGACCTAAATTAAGTTACATATGATATCGTAAAGCAATTCAGACTAACGGTTTAGACTTATCCACAAACTGAAAAAAAATGACTCAAGAACTAAAAACAGAAATAAAAGATTGACAAAAACATAAATTAATTAATAATAAGACATCATAAATCAATGTCAATAATATTCGTAAATAACTTCCCCCTCGTATATTTGAATATAATATGAGAATCATTTTTGGAGGTAATTTTAAAAAATATGAATAGACAAAAAATTATTGAAGTAATTCGTGAAGCAGCAGCTAAAGTAGATGTTCAGCTAAGTTTGGAACCTAATACTTTTAATTCCACTTTAAAATCACTTAATGTAGATTCTTTAAACGCAATGAGCATTATTATTAATGTTGAAAAAATGCTCAATGTTCGTTTGCCTGATAACGATTTAGCAAACCTAAAAACTTTAGGTGATTTAATTAATTCATTTGAAAATGCTTTAAAAGTAAAGCAATAAATATCATACATAACTTTTTTAAACCAAATAGGAGTGTAGTTCAATTGGTAGAACAGCGGTCTTCAAAACCGCTTGTTGTGGGTTCAAGTCCTGCCACTCCTGCCAAGCGCTCGAACATACTCATAAATGTGTGCAAGCACCCAACCAAAAAATGAAAAAATAATGCACTAAAAAGGGTACAAATTTATTGAAAACAAGAATTTTTAACAACCGATAGTTAGCGATCTATAAAATAGATTTTAGTTTCGATAAGTAATTCTACCCTTAGTCAAATCATAAGGGCTTAATTCTACCGTAACTTTATCTCCCTTTAATATTTGAATGTGGTGTTGTCACATTTTGCCACTAAGAACAGCATTAATAATTATTTTATTCTCCAACTCTACTTTGTAAGTACTGTTGGGGAATACTTCTTTTACGATGCCATCCATTTTAATTGTGTCATTTGCCATATTTATTTTTCTCCATTAATTTTATTTATTATTACTAACATTAACTATTATTTTTTTTACTAGGTTATGTTTCACCAGTTAGTATTTCACAACCATCTTTAGTGACTAAAACCATATGCTCTCACTGACAAGTTAATTTTTGATTTTTGCTCTTCACAGTCCAATGATTAGCTTCATCAATGAAATATTTGTCATTTCCAGTCATCAACATTGGTTCAATGCATAAAGTCATGCCTGAAACAATTTTTTGTCCAGTATGTGGTTCACCATAATTTAAAATGATGGGGTCTTCATGTATATGATTCCCACAACCATGACCACCAAAATCTTTGATAACTTGATAACCATATTTTTTAGCAACATTTTCAATTGTGTTGCTAATATCTCCAATGTAATTACCAGGTTTAATAATTTTAATTGCTTCCATTAACGCTGTTTTAGTAGCGTTACTGATTCTGGCAGGTTCTTTATTGGTTGGCGAAACATGAATAGTAAAAGCAGCATCACATATATGATTTTCATAAGTAATTCCTAAATCAAAAGTAATTAAATCATTGGCTTTAATTACATAATCTCTGGGAATGCCATGAATTAATTCATCGTTAACACTTATACACAAATGTTTAGGAAATCCTTGGTACTGATAAAAACTACAAGTGCCCCCAAATTGTGTAACAGTTTCGTTGGTTTTTTCATCTAATGTTAATAAATTAACACCAGGTTTTACCATGGGTGTTAATATTTCTCTAACTTGTTTCCAAATATTAGCAGCCTTTTTAATTAATATGATATCTTCTTGCGATTTTATGTAAATCATTTATTGTCCAATTAGTTTAATAACATCAGGAAGGATTACATCAATTCCAGCATTAGCATCAATGTGGTATAGATGATGGCTATCACGATAATAGTCTTCCAATTTACTAGTGATTTCTTGATATAAATCAAAACGTTTACTAATGGTTTCTTGATTATCATCTTTACGTTGAATAAGAAATTCACCATCATAATCACATACATTACTTATTTTTGGTGGTTTAAAGTAAACATTGTAAATTGTTCCACATTTAGGGCAAAGACGGCGGCCCACAACACGTTGAATTGCTAATTTTTTTTGAACATCAACTAATAAAATCAAATTAGGTTTAATGAGACTATCTAAAAATTTTGCTTGTTCGATTGTTCTAGGAAAACCGTCTAAAATAAAACTAGTGTGATTGCTTATTAATTCTAATAATTCAGATTTAATGATTGAATTGGTAACATCATCATTAACTAATGCTCCAGTTACTACAATACTTTTCAATTCTAAGCCCAATGAAGTGTTTTTAGCAATTGTCTTGCGAAACATATCTCCAGTAGATAAATGTTTAAAACCATAACGTTCTACTAAATGTTTCGCTAGAGTTCCTTTGCCACTACCAGGAGCTCCTAACAAAACTATGTAATAATTCTTTTTTACCATAATTGTTCAACAGTTGCTTTTTCAGGTGTAATATCATCAATGTGTTTGGAAGCAATGCGGGCACGGGTAACGTTATAACCACTTGTAGTTGATGCACTACGAATGGAATTCCATAATTCCATGGTTGCTGTGACAATAATAATTAAACCAGTACCACCTAGAGCTAAACCGCTAGGAATACCTGTAATTTCTGAAACAATATAAGGCAAGACGGCAATGATAGCCAAGAACGGACCACCAACTCAATTGACACGATTTAAAACTTTGGTAATATGTTTTTCTGTATCATCGCCTGTTTTGATACCAGGAATAAATTTACCACCCTTTTCAAAATTCTCCGCTAATCTTTGAGGATTAATTTGGATGTAAGAATAAAAGAATGAAAATAGCACAATGAAAATAAAATATAAAACTAATCCACTTATCGTATTTAACGTTAAGTAACCATTAGTTCCCGAACCATCACCGGCAATGAATCATTTTACTTCACCTTGCGGTAAAAATTGAGCAATGGTACCAGGAATAGTCATAATGGAAGAAGCAAAAATAACTGGAATCACTCCAGCAGCATTTAGCTTGATTGGTAAAAACGGTAAATCTTTAATATCAGTTGTTAAACCTTGTCCTGTTTGTTGAATGGGAATTTTACGGGTCGAACCATTAATAAAAACTACCACAATCAAAATAACAATAAAAAATAAAACATATAAACCAGTAGCTAATATTAAGTTAATTAAATGATTGGCACTTTCTGAATCCATCTTCCCAGCAATAGTTAAATATGCTTCGCGAAAATTAGGAATAATTGAGGAAACAATTCCGACAAGAATTAATAAGGTAATTCCATTACCCACACCACGTTTAGTAATAATGTCACCTATGAAAATTGAAATATATGTCCCTGCAACCATGATCAATAACAATGTTAATATTTGGCCTGCTGTTAATGCTTTAATATCAGTTTGACCAAAAATAGTAATGGATGTGTTGCTAGTCAATAACAAAGCAATTACAGCATAACCTTGAGCGATACAGAAAGGCAATGTGAGCATGCGTGTGATAATTTCCAATTTACGACGGCCACGCTCACCAGCTTTCGCCATACGTGCCATTGGTGGTATCAAATCACTCGATAGTAATTGCACAATAATTTGACTTGTAATGTATGGACCGACACCTACGGCAAAAATTGACATACGCGTCAATCCGCCTCCCGCTAATAAATCTAACATTCCTACAAATGTATCTTTTGAATTTACAGCACTACCAGGTAGTTTAATACCTGGGATAGTTAACATACTACCAATACGAAATGCGATTACTAAAAATAAAGTAATGGCCAAAGCACTAATAACTGTTTTATTAGTAAAAATTTCCTTTACGATTGTTTTTCAAGATTTATATGTTTTTGTAGTCGCTGGCATTTATCGTTCAATAATATTAATTTATTTTTTTGTGTTAATAAGATTAACTTTACCTTTCGCTGATTCAATGGCTTTTTTAGCCCCATTTGTAAAGTAATGAGCACTCACATCCAAAGCCTTTGTTATTTTATCATTACCAATAACTTTTATTGGTAATTTATTATCTTTAATTATTCGCTTACTAATCAAAATTTTTGCATCAATTTTATCAACATTTAAAATGATTAATTGTTTGATAGTAACGACATTGTATTGTGTAACAAAATTGTAATTGTTAAATCCTACTTTTGGTGTTTTACGATAAATTGGTGTCTGTCCACCTTCAAATCCTAAACGAACGTGTCCAGATTTTCGTTGCTTTTGCCCTTTAGTTCCTTTACCGCCAGTTTTACCAATACCGCTACCAAAACCACGACCATATGTTTTACGTTTATGACCGCGTGACCCTTTTGTATACTGTAATTTATCTAATTGCATTGCTTAACTCCTTAATGTGTTTATAAAGCTTTTATATCCTTATCACGTAATTTAGCAATCACTGATGGATGACGTTGATTAATTAAACCATCAATAGTCGCTTGCACCATATTTAGTGCAGTGTTGCTACCTTTGTTTTTAGTATAAATATCTTTAAAACCTACTAATTCAATTACTGCACGAATTGCTCCCCCAGCAATAATTCCTGTACCTTCAGGAGCTGGTTTTAATAATACTCTAGAAGCTCCGTGTCGTCCAATTATTTCATGATAAAGTGTAAAGCGTTTATTCATAATCACATCAACGATATTCTTACGGGCATTCTTAATAGCTTTTTTAATAGCGTTAGGAACTTCAGTTGATTTACCAACCCCATAACCTACTTTACCGTTTTTATCACCAATTACTACCAAAGCACTGAAACGCATACGCCGTCCACCTTTAGTAGTTTTAGAAATACGTTTTATTCCTACTACTTTTTCCTCAAAACCCATTTGATTAACACGGGAACGCATTTGTCGTTTAAAATTTAAAACATTGGTTTTCTTGTCACTACGATTCTTCTTAGAATCTGCAGTTTTATTTCCTTCTGTAGATGGAACTGTAGCTTTGTTTTCTTCTAAAGTTGATACTTCTTTGATTTTCATTTTATTCTCGTTATCTAACATACTTCTTTTCCTTCCATATTAATTAGAATTTTAAACCCCCGCTACGCGCACTTTCAGCTAAAGCTTTAATCTGTCCATGATACACACTACCACCTCGATCAAAGGTAACCTCTGTAATTTTTTTAGCCAATGCTTTCTTAGCAATGTCTTCGCCTACTAATTTAGCAGTATCAATGGTTGCAACTTTTTTTAGTTGCTTAGTGGAACTAGTCACTAAAACTTTTCCTGCACGATCGTCAACTATTTGAGCGATTAGATGTTTATTGCTTTTAGAAATTACCAAACGTAATTTTTGACTATCGATTTTTTTAAGATAATTTGTAATACGTTTGTGACGTAATTGCTTTTTACTTTTGCGATTAATATTTTGCTGTTTCATGAATACTCCTATTTCTTAGCTCCAGCAGTTGTTCCTGCACCTTCAGCAGTTTTACCAACTTTACGAATAATAATTTCATCACTATACATAATACCTTTACCATTATATGGTTCTGGTTTACGTGTTGCTCTTACATTTGCTGCAAATTCACCAACAATAGTTTTGTTATAACCTTCAACCACGATTTCGGTTGGGGTTGGACAAATTACTCGTAGATCTTGAGGAATATCAAAGACAACTGGGTGACTAAAACCAATAGCCAATGTTAATTTATTATTACTTACATTTGCTTTGTAACCAACACCGACAATTTTTAATTTTTTAACATAGCCTTTGCTTAAACCAATTAAAGCGTTGTTAATATTAGAATTAACAGTACCATGTAACATGCGTGTTTGTTTTTCTTCATTTAAACGAGTAACTTTAATTTTATTATCAACATTTTCCACTCTAATTAATTTATGAGGATAAACAACATCTAATGCACCTTGTGCACCTTTAATATTAATTTTTCCTGGATTCATGGTTACCATTACACCAGTTGGAATTGTTAATATTTTATTACCTTTTCGTGACATATTATCTCCTATCAAACATAAGCAATGACTTCGCCACCTAAATTATTAGTACGAGCAAATTTGTCAGTGACAACACCTTGATTTGTTGATACGATAGCAATGCCCAAGCCACTTAACACTCGTGGAATTTTTTTGGATTCTTGATAAACACGTAATCCAAGTTTAGAAATCTGTTTAATGCCACTAATCGCTGGTATTTGATCTTTATACTTGAGCGTAATAACACTTTTACTAATAGGTGATTTGTGATTTTTTTTAACTTCAAAGTTTGCGATATAACCTTCGTCTTTTAAAACATTTAAAATGGCGGTAGTAATTTTAGAAGTATAAATTGTACAGCTAGGGTGACGTGCTTTAGTAGCATTTTTCATTCTTACAATTAAATCAGCAATTGGATCGATATACATAATTTTTCTCCTTATCAAGATGCTTTCTTTAAACCAGGAATGGCACCTTTATATGCCAATTCGCGTAGGCAAATACGACAAATTCCAAATTTACCGATCACTGCATGTGGTCGACCACAGCGAGCACAACGGTGATACTGACGCACTTTATATTTTTTGTGTCTTTTTTGTTTTGCGATTAATGATTTTTTTGCCATATTTTCTCCTATCTTTGTTTTGCAAATGGTAAACCAATTGCCTTTAATAATTCTTTAGCCACTTGGTCTTTTTTAGTTGATGTGACAAATGTCACATCAAACCCACGCACTCTTTTAATGTCATCGTAATTAATTTCAGTGAAAATAATTTGTTCTTTAATACCAAGAGTGTAATTACCTCGACCATCAAACGAATTATTACTTAATCCTTTAAAATCTCGAACTCGAGGTAAAGCAATATTGACTAAATTTTCCACAAAATTTCACATGCGTTCACCACGTAAAGTCACTTTAACCCCGATTGTTTGATTTTCACGTAATTTGAATGTAGCGATTGCTTTTTTAGATTTAGTTAATACTGGCTTTTGTCCGGTAATAGCTTGAATTTCATTCGCCATAGCCTCAATAAATTTTACATCAGCAGCAGCATCTCCAACTCCAGCATTGATGACAATTTTTTCCAATTTAGGTACTTGCATAACGGACTTGTATTTGAATTGACTAAACAAAGCATCTTTGATTAATTTTTCATATTTAGTTTTTAAATGTAAACTCATACTTTGTCCTCTTACTTGCTTGCAATCGCATTATTTGTTTTCTTCGCGATACGAATTTTTTTGCCATCTTTATTAATGGAGTATTTGATTTTGGAAATTCCTTGCGGAGACTTTGGTGCCAAAAGTGCTAACTTACACAAAGGAATACCAGCCTCTTTTTCTGTGATACCACCTTTTTCTTGTTTGGCATTTGGTTTACGATGTAGTTTTACTTTATTCAAACCTTCAACAATTGCCGTACCTTTTTTATTATTAACTAATAAAACAGTACCTTCTTTGGTTACAAATTTACCAGAAATCACACGTACTTTATCACCTTTTCTAATTCGTTGCATATTTCCTCCTAAAGCACCTCTGGGGCTAATGAAATAATTTTCATAAAACCTTTATCACGTAATTCACGAGCTACCGGACCAAAAATACGTGTACCTCTTGGGGTGTTATCTTCTTTAATTAACACACAAGCATTATCATCAAATGCTACACGATTACCATTAGGACGCTTAATACCTTTTTTAGTACGTACAACGACAGCTAAAAACATTTGACCTTTTTTAACACCACCATCAGGTAAACAATCTTTAACTGATACTTTTATGATATCACCAACATTAGCATAACGTTGGCGAGTATGTCCTAGAACTTTAATAACTCCCACTTGGCGTGCACCGCTGTTGTCTGCAACATTTAATCTTGACATAAATTGAACCATAAACTACTCCTATTTTGCCTTCACTAAAACTGACAACACTCGATAAAATTTTGTTTTACTAAGAGGACGAGTTTCGACAATTCTTACTTTGTCTCCAAGTTGTGCAATTCCTTTTTCATCATGTGCATGGTATTTTTTATGCGTAATAACCAATTTCTTGTATCGTGGATGTAAATTTTTACGTTCAACCTTTACAGTAACTGTTTTAGTCATTTTTGTTGACACAACAATTCCCGTAAAAATTTTACGAAAACGACGTTTTTCCATATTAAGAACCTCCTCCTACTGTTTTACGAATCATTTGCTTTTCTGCTTTTTTATCCATATGTGATTTCAATTCTTTCTTTACAACCACTGGGGTTGATGGAGGTGTAGCGGTAGATTCATCTTTAACTTTCTTGGCAGCAAGAATCGTTGCTTCATTAATCGCCTCTTTCACAGTTTCAGTTTTGGTATTACTCTTATTATCTTGAGCAGTAGTAGCTTTCAAGGCTTCTTGCACAAGATTAGTAATGGATTTCACTTCATTAGTTTTAGTATTGTGCATGGTAATGCCATGAGTACCGATTGATAATTTCATCCCACGTTCATTTAAAATTGTTAAAGATCTAGCAATCGTTTTACGAATCTCTGGTAACATGTTTGTTTTTTCTAATTCACCACTAGCCATACGAAAACGTGACTCTAATAATTGCAACTTAAGTCGCATAATTAGCGAACAAAGTTCTTCATTGGTTTTAGCTCTTAATTCTTTATTCATGCTCATAATTACCTCCTCAAAATAACATTTGGTGCTTTAAATGTTTTCTTTAATAGTTGTTCAGCTACAGTTTCATTAGGTAAATCTGCTTTAGAAACTACTCGACAAACTACGTTTAGTTTATTACCAGCTTTACGCAATGTATCCTTCGCTTCAGCTTCAGGTACGTTGGCAATTTCAAAAATTACCGTACCAGCTTTTGCCACTGCACATTGAATTTCTGGGTTACCCTTACCACTACCCATTCGCACTTCTAATGGTTTTTTTGTTCTTGAAAGTTGCGGGAAAATCCTAATTCATATTTTTGCCCTTTGTTTCAAATATTTAGTTTGGGTCTTAGCTAAAACAACTCGGGCAGCTTCTAATTGTTTGTCAGTAATTCAATTACCAGTTTTTTGACGACCATTACAATTACGACCTTTACCAGACATTACTAGTAAGCCGTATTCACCAAAGGCAACAAATTTATTACCTTTCGCTTTGCCTTCATAACGTGTACGATGTGGTTTACGATATTTCATTCTCTTTGGTTGCATCATAACTATTCACCTACCTTATTGTTAATTGGTTCACTAACTGGTTTGCTAACTTCAATACTATCTTTGGCTATTCTACTTTTACGCATTACACGTTCACCACGTGGTTTGAATTCTGGTTTTTGTGGTTTCACTTGATTATTTAAACCTTTACCAAAAATTTCACCACGGTTAATTCAAACCTTTACACCAATCTTACCGTATGTTGTGTGGGCTTCTTCCATAGCATAGTCCAAATCAGCACGTAATGTTGTTAAAGGAATAATCCCTTCACTGTAACCTTCTTCACGAGCCATCTCAACGCCACCTAATCTGCCTGAAACATGAGTCTTAACACCAATTACTTGTGCTTGCATAACTTTTTTAATCGCCATTTTTTGAGCATTTCTAAAAGATACTCGATTTTCAATGGCATCAGCAATTTCACGCGCAACTACTCGGGCACTCCAAGCTACATTTTCATAAGGAATAATGTTAACATTAACTTTTATTTTACGGCCTACAATTAAGTTAATAGCTTTGGTAATAATCGGTAGATTAACACCTTCTTTTCCAATAACTCCACCGGGTTGGCCTACATATACAAACAGATCAATATTTTTTTGTGTACGTTCAATTTCAATTCGTACAACTTGTGATGTTTTGTATTGTGCAATAAAATATTGACGAATTTTTTCATCTTGAATTAGTCATTCAGTTGTTTGCTGCTCGTTTTTAGCAATTCAACGCGATTCCCAATTACGGTTAATTCCATAGCGATATCCATTCGGATTAATTTTGTGACCCATTATTTTTGCTCCTCTTCTTTTTCTTTTACCACAGTAGTGTGCAATTTAACTTTTGGTTTAACTTGTTCAACTACTTTTAATTCTGGTTTTTTAGGAGCAGAAACAATTTTTGGATCTACTTTAGCTTTTGATTTAATTGTTTTGGCCCCGCTATTATCTAATTCACGTTGTTTAGGATTATCTGATAAAACAATCTCTAAATGACTGTGACGCTTACGAATCATGTTGGCACTTCCCTTAGCTCTAGGTAAGCTACGTTTAATTGTTGAACCTTGATTAGCAGTCACTTTATAAATGTAAAGTTTTTCACCAACCATTTGATGATTATTAGTAGCGTTAGCAACAGCACTATTTAATAATTTTTTCATAATGATGGCTGTTTTTTTATCAGTATTTTCCAAAATGGTTTGGGCTTGAGCGACTGTGCGGTAACGTATTAAATCGCAAACTAAATTAGCCTTACGTGAAGATACATGAACATTTCTTTGAATTGCGTATGCTTTCATAACTTCTCCTATTTAGCAGCCTCACCAGTACCTTCTTTGGTTGCATCTTCAGCCTTATTATTAGAAGAGTGTTGTTTAAATACTCTTGTAGGTACAAACTCTCCTAATTTATGACCAACCATATCTTCTGTCACATAAACATTTACAAATGATTTACCATTGTACACACTAAAATTTAAACCAACAAATTCTGGGAAAATGGCACTACGACGTGACCAAGTTTTGATTGGTTTATGTTTACTTTCTGCTTTAGCAACAGTTACTTTTTTGATTAAATGTTTATCTGCGAACAGTCCTTTTTTATTACTACGTGACATATTACTCCTTACTTATCATTACGACGACGAATGATTAACGCACTCGAAGCTTTCTTAGGTTTACGTGTTTTTACACCCATATGACGTTTGCCCCATGGTGTACGTGGTGCGTCATAACCAACTGGTTGGCGCCCTTCACCACCACCATGTGGATGGTCATTAGGGTTCATCGCACTACCTCGCACTGTAGGGCGAATACCTAAATGACGACTCCTACCAGCTTTACCTAAATTAACCAAATTGTGATTATCGTTACTTACTGAACCTACAGTAGCTCGACAATCATTTAAAATTTTACGCACTTCTCCACTTGCTAATTTAACAATGGTGTAATTACCAGTTTCATCTTTTCCTAAAACTTGTGCACTATTACCAGCACTACGTATTAGTTGGCCACCTTTGTGTGGTGATAATTCAATGTTATGCACAAATGTACCTTCAGGAATGTTTTTAATTAACATCGCATTACCTGGTTTAATATCCACTTTATCACCTGAGATTATTTCATCCCCAACTTTAATTCCTTGCGGAGCAAGGATGTATGATTTTTGTCCGTTAGCATAAACAACTAATGAAATAAAAGCGGTACGGTTAGGATCATATTCCACAGTTTTGATAACAGCTTTTAAAGGATTATTTCTTAAAAAATCTACTTCACGATATTGACGTTTGTGTCGACCACCTTGGTGTCTAGTAGTAATTATTCCTTGATTATTACGACCTGATTGGTTGTGAATATGATGAGTTAATGCTTTGTCAGGTGTATCGGTAGTTAAGTGTTTTTGATAGTCTATTAAAACACTTGTTCGTTTGCCTTTACTACGTGCTTTAATGTATTTGATTGCCATATTAATTACTTAGTCTCCTCTTTTGTAGTCAGTGATTTTTTAGGAGCAGCATGTTTTTTCTTAACATCAACTGATGTTGCTGCTTTGCTAGAAGTACTTGCTTTTTTACTTTTAACAGTTTTATGTTGTTTTTTTTCAGAAACATCAGCCGATGGTGATTTTATTTTTACATCTTTTTCAGCAGCAACACCAATTTCTTTTTTCTTCATCTCAGATGATTTTTCTACTTTTTTAGTGTTCTCTACTCCCTTAGGAAGTTCTTTATTGCTTGCAGCAATATCCGTGCCCTTTGGTAGGGTAATCAATGCTATTTTAGTTAACTTGGAAAATCCTGGTTTCATTGTCCCAGTACGCACCCTAGCAACCTTACGAATTTGTGTAGCAATTTTCACAGGATGAATTCCATAAATTGATTCAAAAGCAATATTGATATCATATTTAGTTGCTTTCACATCAACTGCAAAAGCATATTTTTTTTGTTCCAAAGCACCAAATGTATATGTTTTCTCTGTATGTAAAGGATATAAAATAATTCTTGTAAATTCCATAATTAACTCACCACTTTCACTAAGCTTTTCAAAGCACTAGCTTGAATAACTAAAAGATTGGCATGCATTAAATCACGTGCTGAAACTTGGTGTGCTTTTTTGCTAACCACTCGATAAATATTTTTTGCCGACTTAATTAACTTTTCTGCGTTTTCATTATTAAAAATAAATAGAGTTTTTTGTTGTAACACTTTTAATGATTTCAATAAGTTGGCGATCACTTTAGTACTAGGCTTGTTGGTATTTGCCTTATCATCTAAAACATAAATTGCATTTGTTTTTAATTTCAAACTAAAAGCAGATTTTACTGCCAATTTAACAATTTTTGCATTTGTACCTATAGCATAATTATGATTAGGTTTTGGTCCAAAAACTACTCCACCACCAACATAGTGAGGATTTCTAATGGAACCTTGTCTCGCGTTACCTGTATGCTTTTGTGCAAATGGCTTACGCCCTCCACCACGCACTTCACCTTTTGTTAAAGTGCCGTGAGTACCTTGGCGTCAACTTGCTTGTTCAGTAACAACGGTTTGAAACATTGCTTGCTTATGAGGTTTTTCCACGACTAATTCCGCTGGTACTTCAACATCACCAATCGTTTTACCCATAAGATCTATTAATTTTAATTTAGTCATAACAGGCTCCTATTTCTTCTCTCCGGTTGGTTTAGCAGTGGTATCTGCAGCCTTAGTTGCTTTTTCAGCTGCTTGTTTTTCTTTTTCACGTGCAACTGCTTCTGCAGCCTTACGTGCTTCTTCTGCTTCCGCTTCTTTTTTAGCAATTGCTTCAGCAGCTTCATTTGCAGCATGTAAAGCTTCTTTGTCTTCCAAGTTTTCGTTTTGACGTAAAATTTCTTCTTGAATTTCTTTGGTAATGATTGTGAATTCTTTTTTCTTATCAATATTTTTCATTGAAGATTTAATTGTCACAACACTACCTGCATTTCCTGGTATTGCACCTAATATCAACATTAAATCTCGGTTAGGAATAACATCTAACACAATTAAATTTTGTATGGTGCAAGTTTCGTGTCCATAATGGCCTGCCATTTTTTTCCCTTTTGGCACTCGTTGAGGCGCACTACCACCACGACCAAAAGCCACTGACCCTTGGTAACGATGCACATACCCTGCACCGTGAGATAATGGACCTATTTTGAAATTTCAACGTTTAATTGCTCCAGTAAAACCATGCCCTTTAGTAACGCCTTGAATATCAACATATTCACCTTTGCTAAAACTACTTACTTTAATTTCATCACCAACGTTATATCCATTAATACCACTAAAAGTTTTAATGTATTGTTTGACAGGCGAATTAACTTTTTTAAAAATACCAGCTTTTGGTCTGTTTACACGATTTTGATTAGTAGTTAAATAACCGATTTTCACACCCTCTTTATGGTGCTTAGCTGCTGTTTTAACTTCTAATACTTTATTTGGTTCGCAATGAATAATTGTTGTCGCTAATTGTTTACCATTAATGTCAAACAACTGCAGCATACCAATTTTAGTTCCTATAATATATTTCATAACTTTTACCTCTTGGAATTACAACACTAGTGTAATTCGATGCGAACTCCTGTAGGAATTACAAGACGTCTTAAAGCATCAATCGTTTGTGCATTAGTCTTGTTTAGAATAATTAGACGCTTATGTGTACGACGTTCAAATTGTTCACGCGAAGGTTTGTCTACATGAACTGAACGACAAATAGTAAAAATTTCCTTCTTAGTTGGTAAAGGAACTGGGCCTCTAATACCGCAATTGTAATTGCGAGCAATTTCAATTATTTTCTTAACTGACTTATCTAGAAGATCGTGGTCATAAGAAAATAATTTAATTCTTAATTCTTGATTCATAATGTTTTCTTGTTGTCCATAAAATTTACTTTCAAATCCCTGTGATTTCAAAGTTACCCGACACTTGACAACACTTTATGGTGTATCGGCAATCTTTAAAATCCATAGGGACACTAATATTACTATGTATTATTTAATTTGTCAATTACAATTTTTAATATTCTAAAAGACGCAAGTTTTAAATCCAAGTGCAACACTTTATGTTTGACTGCTGAATTATAGTTGATGTACTATAAGACATTTCACCATTTAATCTTTTCCTATGCGTAAGGTTTATTAACATATTAACAATTTGTATATTTTTTTCTGTTACATTATCAAAGTTTGTTCTCTTGCCAAAGAATTTTCGAACCATCTTATTGTTGTTTTCGTTTATTGCTCGATCATTAGATCTATAAGGCCGGGCGAAGAAAATCTTTGTACGTTTAATATTAAATTCACAGCATAAACTGCACCCCATAATGTAGACAACCTGTTGCTCAAAAAAGGAGCAACAAATGGACAAAATTAAAGACATAAATCTTAAATTAAGATTATTGGTGGATTACAATATAGGAATCTCACCCAAATTATTAAATTCAATTATTTTTAGAAATAAATTGGTTAAATATGAGTAAAAATATATTTATGAATCTAAAGGGATTAAAAAGGTAAATGCCGACATTTATACCGACCAGGGATTGAGATGTTAAAGAGATGAAATAAACTTTTTTCAAAAGATAATACTTACATATTTAAATATGTGACAAACAAAAAACAAATACGATTCCCTGAAGATTATTCCCGTAACGAACTGATAGAAATCGTAAAAATTCAACAAGAAATAATCAAAGAAAAGATCGGTAAAATTAAAAAAAATGACATTAAAGATAAATGTTCTGAATGTTGTATAAGTATTCGAAAACTTTTATACATTTTAGAATTATCAAGAAGTACATTTTACGATAAACGTAGTAAACAAGAATTAATAAACATTCATTTAGAGGATAAATTATTTGAAAAGATTTTGTATATATGAAGGCTATCTAATAAGAATTATGGATATCGTAAAATTTATCATTCGCTAAGAAAAATTGAGGCATGAAAGAATGTTAATCATAAGCGAATTCAAAATATATGCCATAAATACAATATTAAATCGTTAATTAAAAGGAAATTAAAACGTTACGATCCAAAAAACCAAAAATGAGGAATATAAAGATTTACTCAAAGGAAATTTTAACAGTTGCATTCCAAAAACAATATTTTCTACTGATACTACATATTTGGAAACGCCACATAGTTCATCTGGCTTTTTTTATGCTTCTGCTTACATCGACTTATGTGGAACTAAGACATCTGGCCTTGTAATTGATACAAAAAACGACTTAAAATTAGGGATGCATCAATTTATGAAGCTAATGTTAGTAATTGTATCTCTCATTCAGATCATGGTAGCTTGTATGTGAGTAACGGATACAAAGAATATTGTAAAAATCATAACATTAGATTATCAATGGGAAGCAAAGGTAAATCGCTAGACAACAGACCAATTGAGTTTTTTTGATCCAACTTTAAAACTGAATGTTTTTACAAAATTCCACTAAACAAACGAACAATTGATAGAATTCGTCTAGAAGCTGAAAAATATTTATAATGATATAACAATGGACGAATTCAAAGTCAATTAGGTTATTTAACCCCTGAAGAGTATCAACAACAATGCATGCTTTTAATGCGCGTCATGAATGGAAACTACAAAAATATGGGTAATCTATTATATTTACATATGAACAATCAAAAGTTGTCTGCTTAAATGGGTGCGATCTACTTAGAGGGGGTAGATGTTTCATAATTCAAAGAGGGCGATATTATTTTTTTCCTGCAAATTAATTATTATGACGTAAAACTATTAAATTTATATTTTTTACGTTATTTATTGATATTTTATGTATAATGTGTCCTTATGGAAGTGATTAGAAATGAATATTTGGAAAAATTAAAATCTCTTAAAGATGTACATTATATAAAAATACTAACTGGTGTAAGAAGATGCGGTAAATCCACACTTTTGAGCCAATACAAAGACATTCTGATTCGTGAATTTGGAATAAATGACAATCAGGTCATTGATTATGATTTCAATGATAAACTCATTGCAGATAAATTTAATTGAAAAAAACTAACTAAAGAAATTGAAAATAATGCCGTTCAAAATAAAGTGAATTATGTATTCCTTGATGAAATACAAGAAATAAAAAACTTTGAAAATTGCGTAATCACTTTATTTGAGAATAAAAAAATAAAATTTGATATTGTTTTGACTGGTTCAAATTCAAAAATGTTTAGTGATGAATTGGGTAGTTTATTTACTGGAAGATATTTAGAAATCCATGTATTCCCTTTTTCATTTCATGAATACTTTGAATATTTCAAAATAAATGACATTAGTTTTGCATCAGTTAATGATATGTTTGAGCAATACATTCAATATGGTGGATTACCTATTTTATTATCTAAATGAAATAATGAAATAATAATTAAGGACCAATTAACTAAAATTCTAGACGATGTTATTAATAAAGATATTAAAAATAGACATAATCTTAAAAAAAATGTGTCAGAATTCAAACGAATAACTAATTATATATTTGATAATATAGGTAAACAAACATCAGCAAATAAGATTGCCAATTATCTTCAGAGCAATAATAAATCTACTACTACCGATAAAACCGTTGATCGTTACATAAAATGGATGATAGATGCTAATTTGATATATCGTAGTGATTATTTTAATTTAAAAGGAAAAAAAGTTTTGGAGACATCGGGTAGATATTTTTCAATTGATGTTGGAATTAGGAATATTAGTGCCAAATTTAATTTAGATAGAGGTTACTCCCTTGAAAATCTAGTATTTTGCGAATTCAAAAGATTGGGATGTAATTTATATGGCTATAAATTTCACGATGGGAGAGAGATAGATTTTATAGTTGAAAGTAAGAACGGTAAATTAAGAAAATTTATTCAAGTTACCGAAAAAATTACATCCAGCAACCAAAATGCTGAAATTGGTAATTTGTTACTTTGCAAAGAGCCTTATGAGCGAATCGTTATTTCGCGGTATGATAAATCTGATTACACAGTTGAAGGCGTGAGAATTGTTAATATGATTAATTGATTATTAGGAAAGGAGAAAATAGATGTCTAATACCAAAGAACAAGAAAGAAATGAACTGTTTAGAATAATTTGAAAAATAGCTGAACAATTGCGTAATGCTGTAGATGGATGAGATTTCAAACAATATATATTGGGGACACTTTTCTATCGTTTTATAAGTGAAAATTTAACACATTTTATTAATTCTACTGAAAAAGATATTGATTATAAGATGTTGTCTGACGAACAAGCAGAATATGGTAAAAAAGACATAATTAATGATAAGGGTTTTTTTATTTATCCAAGTCAGCTGTTCACTAATGTTGTCAAGAAATTAAGTAATCGTCAATTTAAAGAACATTTAAATGAACATTTATTTGATATTTTCAAGTCAATTGAAGCATCAGCAATAGGAACAGAAAGCGAAAAGAAGATTAAGGGTTTGTTTGACGATTTTGATACCAATTCTAAAAAAATCGGTAATACCATTGATGAGCGGAATAAATTGTTAGAAAAATTATTGATATCAATTAACGATTTAAATATTGGTCATTATCATGATAATAGTATAGATATGTTCGGTGATGCGTACGAATATCTCATGGGGATGTATGCATCGCAAGCTGGTAAATCGGGTGGCGAATATTTTACACCCCAAGAAGTTTCTGAATTATTAGCAAAAATATGCGTTGTTGATAAAACGAGTGTCAACAAAGTATATGATCCAGCATGTGGTTCGGGGTCATTATTGCTTAAATTTGCAAAGATTTTGGGTAAGAAAAATGTTAGTAAGGGTTTTTACGGTCAAGAGATAAATCGGACCACTTATAACCTTTGTCGGATTAATATGTTTTTGCATGATATTAATTTTTCGAATTTTGATATTGCTTGTGGTGACACCATTTTACAACCCGCCCATTGAGATGACGAACCGTTTGAGGCGATTGTATCTAACCCACCTTATTCACACAAATGAGATGGTGATGCCAACCCATTATTAATTAATGACGAACGATTTGCACCAGCTGGAGTACTAGCACCAAAATCAAAAGAAGATTTAGCGTTTGTCATGCATTGTTTAAGTTGACTTGCAACAAACGGCACTGCGGCGATTGTTTGCTTTCCTGGTGTTTTGTACAGAGGTGGGGCTGAACAAAAAATTAGAAAATATTTAATTGATAATAATTTTATTGATTGTATTATTCAATTACCGCAAGACTTATTTTTTGGCACTACTATTGCTACTTGTATTATGGTTTTAAAGAAAAATAAGAAAGAAAATAAAGTTCTATTTATTGATGCAACCGAAATGTTTGAACGCAAAGATGCAACGAATAAACTCACTAAAAACAATATTGATCAAATTTTGGAATTATTTACTAAACGCAAAAATGTAGAATACAAGTGTAAATTAGTTGATTTTCAAGAAATTGCAAGTAATGATTACAAATTATCAGTTTCAAAATATGTTCAAAAACTGGAAATTAAAGAAGTTATAGATATTAAACAATTAAATAACAAAATTCGAAAAGTAGTCATTAAAGAAGATGAATTGAGAAAACAGATAGAAAAAATAATTAATGAGGTATTTCATGAGTAATTTACTAAAAAATAAAATAAACATTCTTCATAATGACAAATTGAATAGATTGGAAATGAGCAATATTCTTATAAAAGAATTTAATAATTATGTAGAAGAACACATGTCCTACAATTCAAACTACAATCTAATAGACGACTTTCTTTTACAAAATTACACTTTGAGTCTCAAGCAATTTTTAGCCAATTTTGATCATAATTCAAAAGAATGGTTTAATTTTTGGTATGAATTTTTTTATCATATTTATAACTCCTCTTCTTATTCTGATCATGACAAAAAACTTTGTGCAAAATGTTTAAATCAAATACATGCTATATGCCATTGGTCATTATGAAAAATTATTGAGCAGAATAATGAACATGAAATCATACCTTTTGAAGAAACCGAAATAGTCGATAACGATGTAGATGATATATATGATCTTTTTTTAAAATATAGAAATTCTAAAAACATAAATGAAAAAATAATTAATATTAAACCAATTATAGACTTAGTTATAGATAAGGTGGGACCCAAGCATAAAGAAATATTTGATAATATTTATTCGGAAGATGAATTGTTAAAATATAGAAATATGTTGAATGCAGTTAGACACGCGCAGGACAACCAAAAGAATGATAATAACGAAGAATATAGAAAATATGTTTCTATTACTAATAAGGTCGGGTACATAAACAGAGTTTATTTTGTCTGTATAGAAATATTTGCTTTTTTGAATAGAAACGCATAAAATGAATAAGTTCATAACTATAATTGAAAAATTATGTCATAAAGATGTGAAATTTGTAAAAATCGGAACTGTTTGTACGGTTGTAAAGGGCACGCAATTGAACAAAGAAAAAATGTTAAATGCTGGTAATTATCCAGTTATAAATGGGGGCATTCATGCTTCCGGGTTTTGAAATGAATTTAATGCAAATCAAAATACAATTATTATCAGCCAAGGGGGTGCTTCTGCTGGTTATGTAAATTTTATACGAACAAAATTTTGAGCTGGTGCACATTGTTATGTCGTTCAACCTAAAACACAAATAATCAATAAATATTTGTATTATTTGCTGAAGAATAGCCAGGAAATTATTATGAATTCAAAAAAAGGCGCAGGAATTCCTGCCTTAGATAAAAAAGCAATTTATGATATCATTATTCCTTTACCGTCGTTAGAAATTCAAAATAAAATTGTTAAAATCTTAGATAAGTTTACAGAACTAGAAACAGAACTAGAAACAGAACTAGAATTAAGAAAAAAACAGTATCAATATTATAGGGATAAATTATTAGACTTCTCCACACACACACACACAAAGGGGAAACATAGAATGGGTTAGCATGGAACAATTATTTAAATTTTGCAATGGATATACTCCATCCACTAAAATTAATAAATTTTGAAACCAAGGAGATATACCTTGATTTAGAATGGAAGATATTCGTAATAATGGGAGAATATTAAACAAAATTACCGCTAGTAAATTTATCACTAAGCAAGCAATTAAAAATAATAAATTGATGCCATCAGATTCTTTCATTTTAAGCACAACAGCCACAATTGGTGAGTACGCACTATTAACCGTTGATTCATGAATGAATCAACGGTTTACAGGACTAGTTATTAATGGTTTATATAAAGAAAAAATATTGGTTAAATTTTTATTTTATTATTTTCCAATAATTTCAAATTTTTGCAAATCACATTTGAACACATCTAGTTTTCCGAGCGTTGATATGAATGAGTTAAAAAAATTCAATATTCCCATCCCTCCAATTACATTACAACAAAAAGTTGTTGATATTCTTGACAAATTTGAGTCGTTAATATCTTCTTTAACCGAAGGATTACCAGCAGAAATGAAAATAAGACGACAGCAATATGAATACTACAGAAATAAACTTTTAACTTTTGAAAAAAATGAATATGTCTAAATATAAACAAATTATGTTATGTCCGAATTCTACAGTTGTGGCCGAATATGAATCGGGTCACAAAACAGATACTTTTTATCAATCAGAACCACAATTAGAGAAAGAATTTATTAATCAATTAGTACAGCAGGGATATGACTACATTTCCATTAAAAACGAATCGCAATTAATTACTAATTTAAGAGAACAAATTGAAAAATTGAATCGTTATAAATTTACTAAAGAGGAATGAGAATATCTTTTAAAATCAGAATTAATTAACCCTAATGAAGACAGCGTAAATAAAACTGCCAAAATTCAAGATGGTGGACAAATTTCGTTAACAAGAAATGATGGTACCTTTAAAAATATAACTATCATTGATAAACATAATATCCATAATAATTCATTGCAAATTATTAATCAATATGAAAATGATGGCGCGAGAAAAAATCGCTATGATGTAACTATTTTAGTTAATGGCTTGCCTTTGGTTCATATTGAATTAAAAAGGCGCGGCGTTGCGTTAAAGGAAGCTTTCAATCAAATTAATCGTTATACTCGAGAAAGTTTTTGATCAAACTCGGGTTTATTTCAGTATATACAAATATTTGTAATTTCCAATGGGACACATACCAAATATTACTCTAACACAACCAGATATTCGTATGAGCGAAACGAACTTAATAATGGTCGAATTAACGGTATAAAAACTTCAGATAGTTTTCAGTTCACATCTTGATGAGCTGATGCCAAAAATAAAAATATTGAGGATTTAATAGACTTTACCAAAACTTTTTTCGCCAAACATGCTATTCTCAATATTTTGACTAAATACTGTGTATTTACCACCGAGAAAAAATTACTTGTTATGCGTCCCTATCAAATTGTGGCTACTGAGAGAATATTGAATAAAATTCTTGTTTCTACAAATCATGATCAAATCGGAACGATTGGTGGAGGCGGATATATATGGCACACTACGGGATCTGGTAAAACTCTAACATCTTTTAAAGCGGCACAATTAATTAGCAAAGAAATTGACATTGACAAAATTTTATTTGTGGTAGATCGTAAAGATTTAGATTATCAGACCATGCAAGAATACAACAAATATGAAGCAGGTTCAGTTGATGGAACCTCTAATACAAAAATTTTACAAAGACAATTAGAATCAAATTTATCAAAAAAAATTATTGTTACTACGATACAAAAATTAGATAGATTTATCAAAAATAATAAAAACCATGTGTTTTATAAAAAACACGTCGTATTAATTTTTGATGAATGTCATCGTTCACAGTTTGGAGAATTTCACAAAAATATTATTAAATATTTTAAAAACTATCATTTATTTGGTTTTACTGGTACACCAATTTTTGCTAATAATGCTAACGAAAATTCAAAAATTGCTTTAAAAACTACGGCACAGGTTTTTGGTGAATTATTACACTCGTACACAATTGTTGATGCCATCAATGATAATAATGTATTACCTTTTAGAGTTGATTATGTCAACACTACTAAGCAAATACCTAAGATTAAAGATGCACGGGTTCACGCCATTGATACTAACGAAACATTGATGTCAACATCAAGAATTACGACGATTGCTAACTACATCTTGGATAAATTTGATCAAAAGACTATGCGCAATAAGCACTATTTACTTAAAGATAAACGGTTAATGGGGTTCAACTCTATTTTAGCTACTGCTTCAATTGGAGCGGCCAAAAAATACTACATAGCATTTAAAAATTTGCAAAAACAAAATACTGATAAATTAAAAATTGCATTAGTTTATAGTTTTGCGAATAATGAAGAGGATTTATCAGACGGAGCATTAAATGATGAAATTTTTGAAACTGACAAATTAGATAAATCGTCCAGAGATTTTTTAGATTCTGCCATTAACGATTACAACAATTTATTTACAACAAATTATTCAACATCTTCAGATCAATTCGAAAATTATTATAAAGATGTTTCCAAAAAAATTAAGGAAAGAAAAATTGATATATTAATTGTTGTTAATATGTTTTTGACAGGATTAGATGCAACCACTTTAAATACTCTGTGAGTTGATAAAAATTTGCAATATCATGGTCTTTTACAAGCGTTTTCACGAACAAATCGTATTTTAAACGATATTAAAGTTTTTGGTAATATTGTCTGTTTTAGGGATTTAGAGCAAAATATCAACGATGCAATCGCATTATTTGGGAATAAAAATGCAAGAAATATTGTAATTTTAAAATCTTTTAACGATTATTATTATGGTTACGATGATAATAATATCCATCATGATGGATATGTTGAATTAATTCAGCATTTAAAAAAGCATTTTCTAATTTCACAAATTATGGGTGAGCAAAAAGAAAAGAGATTCATTAAATTATACGGAGCGATTTTACGCATTAAAAATATTCTGTCTAGTTTTGATGAATTTCTGGATAAAGAAATTCTTACGGAACGAGAATTTCAAGATTATCAGAGCTTATATTTAGATTTATATGACAAAAATAGAAACAAAATAGAATCCAATAAAGCGAGCATTTTGAATGATGTAAATTTTGAAATTGAATTAGTCAAGCAAAGCGAAATCAGCATTGATTATATTCTCTCACTAGTTGAAAGATACCATCAATCTAATTATAAAGATAAGACCGTTGTATTAGCACAAATCAATAGAAATGTCACATCCAATCCAACATTAAGAAGTAAAATGGAATTAATTAATAACTTTATTAAAACGATAAATAATCAATCAAACCAAAAGTGAGAAGATTTTGTAAACGAGCAAAGACAAAAAGATATTAATAAAATTATTGCTAAAGAACAATTAAAAAAAGACAAAACTTATGATTTTTTAAAATCTTCATTTAAAAATGGCGAGGTCAAAATTATAGGTACAGAAATTAGCGAATTATTGCCAAATATGTCACGTTTCACAAAGGATCAAGCTCGAGAGCAAAAGAAATGGCGAGTTTGAAAAGAGTTTATAAATATTTTCAAAAAATATTCTGATATTTCTAATATATCATTGATGTAATTTGCAGTAAATTATAAATTTTTTATTTTTGCCATTGAATATTGAATATATTATGGATAAATTAGCTCGGTCAATAGCAGCGTGTTGTAACGAAAAATATCTAGAACCTCACTCACTAGTGTGAAACAATAGACAAGGAGCAATGATTATATTATCTTGTAGTTCTGATGCTGCTTATTGAATCGTTAGATTTCAATCATCTACAAAGACAATCCGTGGTTTTTATCTGTTTTAATTAAAATTTGTTGTAAGTTTTCAATAGTGCTCATGATCTTAATTTAATGTATAAGTGAAAATAATTATGACTAAATCAATCACGATTGATTGTGAAATATTCAACAGATAAAACTCTGTAAATTCCAATTGCAAGTGCAACACTAAATAAAAATGTCCATAATGACCTATTAATATAATTAAATTTGACAAAAAACAAAAATTATGAAAAGGTTCTTGTGAACAGTAAAAAATTATAACCATATATCTCACGATGAAAGGGTGTTAATAGTAGATGACTTTAATAACGGTCTCACAATGTCCCAGATAGTCCGGAAACGACGGCGAAATAAATCTACCATTTCTAGGGCACTTAAAAAGTGTTGTGTATATAAGAAAGCATGAGAAAAATCCTTATATAACGAACAACTGGTAGATAAGCCTTTGCATACTGCAAACCGTGGAGATTTTGTATATGGATTAAATCGTCATAAATGTGTTAAACCAGTCAGATAGGGAGGTATGGATCGCTAATATGTTAATCAATCTTACACATCGTAAAAGATTAGAAGGAAAATCGAGCTATGAAACATCAAGTATAATTTCTTTATCAAACATAAAGTGTTGCACTTGCAATTGGAATTTAGGATTTAAAATTTGCATATTTGTTTTATTGATAACATCATTTGTAGATAATTGTAATATCGTTTATAATTTTGTTTCTTAATATGGCTAAACAATATGGACTTTATCGCTTAAATATATTTGCTCCTTATCGTCGTCTGTTGAAAAGAGCACGAAAAATTGCCAACCAAACAGAAGCCCTCAAAGACAAATATCGTAAAATGTCTAACCATGATTTGTCAAGCATGACAAATCATTTTTTATCTGAGTTAAAGAACGGCAAAACTTTAGATGACATCATGCCCGAAGCTTTTGCTGTCGCTAGAGAAGCATGTTATCGCGTTCATAAAATTTTTGCTTATAAAGTGCAAATTGTCGGTGCAGCAATCGTACAATTTGGTGACTTTGCTGAAATGTATACGGGAGAAGGAAAAACTTTAACTTTAGTAATTGTATCTTATTTAAATGCTCTGCTAAAGCAGGGTGTACATATTGTAACAGTCAATGAATACTTGGTACAACGTGATGCTAAATTTTGTGCCCAAGCTCTTAATCCATTAAATATTACCGTTGGTTATAACATCGCTAGCCTATCTCAAGAACAAAAACGTAGTATGTTTGCGTGTGACATTACATATACTACCAACTCAGAGTTAGGTTTTGATTATTTACGTGATAACATGGTAAGTAATTTTGAGGACAAAGTAATCCGTAATCTCAATTTTGCGATTGTGGATGAAGGCGACTCCATTTTAATTGATGAAGCCCGTACTCCATTAATTATCTCTGGTCAACCAAAACGAGATGTTTCCATGTATATTGAAGTAGACCATTTTGTCAAATCATTAAAACCGGAAGATTATAAAACTGATCCAGAAACTAATTCTATTACCTTAACTAACGAAGGTATTAAAAAAGCTGAAAGTCGATATCGATTAAAAAATTTATATGCAATTGAAAACTCAGATCTCATTCATAAAATCAAAAATGCATTAATGGCTAACTATGTATTTGAATTAGGTGTGGAATATATTGTTCGTGATGACAAAATATTGCTAGTAGACCAATTCACTGGTCGTATTTTGGAAGGACGTAGTTATAATGCGGGTCTTCACCAAGCCATTCAAGCAAAAGAGTATGTAAAAATTGAACCTGAAAATGTGGTTGTTGCTACTATTACTTATCAATCATTTTTTCGACTGTATCGAAAATTAGCTGGTGTTTCTGGAACAGCCATGACAGAGGCCGAAGAATTCATCAAAATATACAATATGATTGTTGTCCCTATCCCAACTAACAAACCGAATATTCGCAAAGATCATAATGATTATGTTTTTGCTAACAAAATTAGTAAGTGACATCATGTAGTGGCAGAAATTGAAAAAGTTCACAAAACTGGGCAACCTATTTTAGTGGGTACTGCTTCAGTAGAGGACTCAGAAGAATTAGTGAAATATTTAAAAAATAAAGGTTTACACTTTGAGTTATTAAATGCCAAAAACCACGCACGTGAAGCAGAAATAGTTGCTCAAGCGGGACAAAGGGGGGCCATTACCATTTCTACAAATATGGCGGGTCGTGGTACAGATATTAAACTTGGTAAAGGGATTGCTGAATTAGGTGGACTATACGTTATTGGTACAGAACGACATGAAGCACGTAGAATTGATAATCAATTAAGAGGACGCAGTGGCCGTCAAGGGGATGCAGGAGTAACTCGCTTTTTTATTTCTTTACAAGATACATTGTTTCGAAGATTTGCAACTGAAAAATTAGATAAATCTAATGAAAAAATTGATGATGATTATTTTGATTCTTGATTTTTTACCAGATTATTAAACTCCACACAAAAAAAAGTGGAAGGTTTAAATTTTGATACTCGTAAAAATTTAATTGATTATGATAGCGTTTTAAGCAACCAACGTGAATTGGTTTACAAACAAAGAGATCAAATTCTTAAAAACGTTGACAACCTACAAATTTTGAAAAATATGGGGGCTGTTGTAGCAAAAGATTTTGTCAATCTTTTTAAATCACCAACCAATGAACTTTATGTTGATGGAGAAAAATTAACTCAAGCTTTGAATGGAAAAATTTTAAATGCTAATTTAATAAGTCCAAATGTATTTGAAAATAAAACACTAGCTGATGGGATCAAAATAACTTCTGCAATTTTAAATTTAAGCATTGAAACTAGAGTTAGTATGCTCGGAGCAAACAACAAAAATATTATTCGAACTTTAATGATTCAAAATTTAGATTTTCAGTGAACCGGTCATCTAGATCGAATCACTAAAGTTCGTGAAGGAGTTTCTTTGCGTTCATTAGAACAACGTTCCCCTTTAAATATTTATGTGGAAGAAGCAGACTGACATTTTAATGAAATGCGTAAAAATATTGCTCACAATGTCATCATTGCTTTGCACCGTTTATACATTCCTAAAATAAACGAAGAATTACATAATAATTTAGCAAAAATATTACCAGAAATTCATATTACTGGTTCAACAGAAAATAAACCTAATAAAATTGAAGACATTTTACGTCGTCCACCTAATATAAAAATAGATGTTACCCCAAAATTACCTAAAGATCGCCCCTATGTACCTGATTCACAAAAAGCAGTTGATGCAAAAACTGAATTACTAGAAAAAATGCGTCAAGCACAAAACAAACAAGATAACAATCAACAAAAATAGTTTTATTTCGTTTTAGTTATATGTTTTTGTTTTTTAACACTTCATACAACACTAATGGAAATAGCCGTAGCAACTAAAACCATGACACCCGCTATTGAACCAAAAATAATTCAAAAGGTACCACTATTCGTCTGTGGGTTTGGTTGATAATCACTACTCAGAAATTGAATTTCACTTAAATTAACTAAACCATCCATAGAGAGTTGTAATTGATAGTGTTGATAGTTTTTTGTTGTATTAAACACATATTGTTTTGTGAGATATTGACTAACAAAAAATTGATTGTCATAGTCTGCTAGTTTATGCCAATTACTACGATCATCTGAACCTAAAAGTCTGATTTTAGTAAATTTTTGATTATCAGAAACAGATGTTAAAGTAAACATATTAATAAATGTACCATTTGCAGTAATCGGTTCAATTACATCCCAATTTAAATTAACTTGATTTGTAGAAAATTGGACGGATGTTTGGGAATCATTATCTGTCAAAGGAGTAGTATCTGTGCCATCAGATGCTGTCAACGTTCCATCGATAGTACTATTGATAATTGAACTTGGTTTAGTAGCTTCAATTTTTTTGCTTCCTCATGAAGTTGGTACACTAGACATATTAAAAGATAGTGTGTGATTACCGTTTAATAATTGATTTTGGTTGATATAAACATCGTTTAATGATTTACCATCTAAAGTAGCAGAACGAATATATTTATTTGTTTTGTTGTTATCATTAGCTATAACAGTTAATTGATTACCGTTGTCGCGTTTTACTTGCATTTTATTAAATAATGGTGACGTCATAATATATTGCCCACTACCCAAAGCTAAATCATACAATCCAAGCGATGATAAAATGTATCAAGCTGACATTTCACCATTATCTTCATCACCACAATATCCTTGACCAATATCTGAACCGATATACAATCTTTGTAAAATTTCCCTTGTATACATTTGGGTTTTATAAGGCATACCTGCTGCTGCATACATATATGGAATATGATGTGAAGGTTGGTTGCTCATCCCAAGTTGTCCCATCCTTACATCTCTAGCCTCTAACATTTCGTGAATGACATGTCCATAACTACCACTTTTATCAGCTCGCTCGGGGGTCAAAAAATAGGTATCTAATTTATTAAGCAAACCTTCTTGACCACCATATAATGACATTAAACCTGGAACATCAAATGGGACACTAAATGCATAATTTCATCCATCAGTTTCAGTGAATTCATAACCCCAAACTTTTGGGTCAAAAGTAGGGCCAGTTGTGTCTACAAAATTTCCATCACGATTTTTTGCTCGAAAAAATTGATATTCATGGTCAAACAAAATTGGAAAATTTTCAGCACGTCTAATTAAGTAATTACCTGTTTCAATAATTTGTTGTTTAGTTTGTTGTAATTCACTTAATGCTTTTGCATCTGAAAGTTGAGGATCTTGCCCTAGTTTTATTGCTAATTGACCCAACGCATAATCGTTAATATATCCTTCAAGTGTCCATGAAACAGTTTCATTTGAATAACCCGCTGGTGCAGAGCTACTAATGTATGGCGTATACCCCAAGAATTGTGAGTAATTTAACCCTTTTCGGCCTCTGGTATAGTCAGGACTATATAAAAAAGCATCATTCATACCAGATTTATAGATGTTGATAACTGTGTCAATATTATTGATGACTCCACTAATGTATGCATCACTAAATGCAGCATCTGAAGAAGTCCCGGTCATTGAATCAGCGTGTCCTGGGGAAGATCATCGTGCGACATATCCACTATCACGATATTGCAATAGGAAGCCATCAATTAATTCGTTAACGAAATTAGGATATAAAAGTGAATAAGCTGGTCACACAGTTCGATATGTATCTCAAAAACCATTATTGACATACATTTTTCCATCTTCAATAGGATTATTTTCTAGTACTGGACTTCTGTATTGATAACGTGGTGTATTAATTGTTCCGGTGTTTTCAAAATATTCATTTGGGTATAAATTGAGACGATATAAATTTGAATACATTGTCACTTTATCTGTTTCTGTTGCATTTGATGAATCCAAATTAATTGCTTTTAACCGTTCTTGTCAAAGAACGGTTGCTTGTGTTCTTAGTTGATCAAATGATGTGTTATCACCAATCTCAAGTTCAAGATTCTTTTTAGCTTGTTCAACATTTATATATGATGTTGCAATTTTTAAATCTATAGGTTGTGTTGATGGACTTTGAAACACAATGCAAGCAGGACTACTAGGTGATGAACTAGAAACAATAAATGATTGGGAAAGAGTTGCATAAATATACATTTGACTTGCTCCCGCACTCATTCCACTTTTATTATTAACCCAACCAGAAAAAGAATTAGTGTCTGTGTCAAAGTTAAAACTATGGGTTGATGAAGCACGATGGAACGAATCAATAATTAGTGAATTAGTTGTGGCGCCTGTTGGATAAGTAATTCTAAAAATTGCACTATGACTACTAGGGGCTATTTCTGTCTTTATATTATTTTCAAATAAAACACTATAGTAGTCTGATTGAGCAATTTCATTGTCATGGCTGAAAGGTAATGCACGACCCGACGGAGTAAGATCTTCAGTTTGCAAACTTGGCATAATGTTCATTTGTTCACGATCACCCATCCATGGACTGGGTTCATGCGAAATGCCAATGCCGTTTAAAGTCGGTAAATTTTCTTCGTTAACTTGCACTTTATAACTATACAATCAATCTGATTGTGAGTCAGTCATTGGTGTATAAAAATTAAAACCATTTGGTACTGCAGTTGCAGGGATGTTATTACCTCTTGAAAAATCTCCACTAGAATTTGTTCCACGACGTGTATCAACATAGTTTGTCAAACTTGAAGAATCAATTGGTTGCTGTGCATCAATACTAATGTCATCAACATAACCTAAAATTTTTTCGCCAACATAGCTCGTGTTATCATTGTCATAGCATAAAACTATTGAATGTATATATTTACCCACTATCCCTTTTAAATCAATTTGTTTAGAATTCCACTGTGCAGAATATAACACTTTAGCATCCCCTTGTTCTTTAGGAGTAATACCATATCCATATTGATCTGTTGCTCCGGTGGCTGCTAAAGACTGTAGATTATTAAAATCGGTTGGACTGTCGTTATACAATAAATCTACGCTTATATAGGAGGAAATATAACTTAAATCTGCATTTGATGGCGATTTGTTTTCTCCTAAAGTAGGTAAAATTTTATATTTAAAAACAAAATCAGTGCCCACCTGAACATTTGTTATCTCTTGATAAATTACTGCTTGAAAACTTTTATTAACATTAATCCCTGCAGCTCCACAATTGTATTTAAAAGTTTTTTCGCCTGTAAAACCATAATCCCCTTCTGCTATATTGTAAGCTTCATTAACGGTGGGACCATATTGTGTACTGGCAGACGGTGATGACTGAACTCCACTATAAGACAAAAATTGATTCGTCGCTGCTGCTGGATCATTACTTTCAAATGAAGAATAAAATGGGGTACCTGAAATATGTGGAGTAATATTCAAACTACTAATACCTTTTATTATTTGTGGCGAAGCTATAAACATTAACGAACCAACACAAAGACATGTAAAAAATTGTACAAGTTTATTTTTACGCATTTTTATAACTCCATTTTTAAGCACATTGTAATTATAATTTCTTTGCCCAAGAATAAATCATTTCTTCTAAAAGATCAGCGAAAATGTCCCGAGTAAAGGATCAGCGACTTTGTCCCAAAATAACGTTTAATTAACGAGAAGGACAAATAATGACCAAGGAAGAATACAAATACATATTAATATC
>JAISPD010000009.1 GCA_031275175.1 Mycoplasmataceae bacterium | reverse complement strand
ATTATTTTTAACTGCTGCCGATGACATTGCAGGGATTACTCAACCAACCGATGCCCAAGATTACATTAGCAGCATCGGCATGCTCCACTCCAATCAAGCTGTTGCTTTACGCATAACAGATGTTAATTACGATGAAGGATGATTGGCAGCACATTGATCACGTGTGGATAACATTGATGGTACGTTAAAAGAAGTAAGTGCCATTAAATGAGAAGTTCATGACGGCCCAACAGAAGGTGTTCTTGACAACATTAATATTAATTTCAAACAAGATCAAGATAATTTAAACACAATTACTGCGGGCAAATCGTGGTATGGAACCGTTGAAACCATTCTCATTATTGGTATTCATTTAAGTAATTTTAGTGGAGACACTTACGATAAATTATTGGATAAATACGATGCAGATGTATCACTTAATTCCGCTGGTATAGCAGCAGGTGTAGTAGGAGCAGCAATGTCCGTTGCCTATACTGCGATGTCCTGTGTTACTGGCGGTAGCATGTCAGCTCTAGCTGCACTTGCTATTACTGCAGATGCGATTAATCTCGCTTTTACAGGACTTCAAACTTATCAATTAGCTCAAGAAGTAAGCGCCCACGACAAATTATTTAATTTGATAAATATTTATCAAGCGCATAAACAGGTATTTGATGATTTAACCACTTTTACTAATGATAACTATGCTACATCTGTTGTCATGTACGATTCAAAAGCGACTATTCAAGCTCGAATTAATGCTGTTGATACCATCAATACTAATAAAAAACAAGCTTCGATTTTTGTTAATCATGCTACCAATGGTTATGATGAAGTTGTGCAAGTTTTTGGTTCTACTGGTGGTTTAACTGACAAAGACATCACCAATTACAAAAACATCCTTAATGCTGATATATCTTCAGCCGCTGATCCTACAACCGAAGCTGCCATGATTGCCCCGTTGATCGCAACTGTAGCTAGTTTGGGCTCATTAGTGATTACCTATATATTTCGAGCGATTACTATCCCACCAATTATTGATAAAATATTTAATGCTAAATGATTAAAAGCTCAACGAAATACAAGCTGTACATTACAACGATATATGATAAAAGCACAAAGTGCTGATCAAGTGTATGCTAACTTAGTAGAAAATGGAGTTAACGAAGTTGAGGCAGCTTCTATTCTCAATAATTTGAATGATTATGAGAAATATACGAATTCTTATAATGGAATTCTAGATTATTTCGGAAAAGACACAATTATGACGGTGATGGATGATGATGGAAATTTTCGCGCAGTTAAGCGAGTAAATGGGAGCTCATTCTCTTTTGAGTTTTGCGGCTTTGATGATCCTGATGCTGCACACCCCGGTAATGGTATTCGTGTAGACAAAATAGATCAAAATCAGAGTCTTATGACAGTATCAGGTTTAGAACGCGATGTAAAAGTAGCTCTTAGAGATCCTAACACGAATGCTATGTTTTTAGCTGATGATTTGTGTCCAGGGTTACGATCAACATTTGATGATGTTGGTAAATATTGTGCAGTGGCACACGATGAATTTGATTCAATCAGGGATCCAGAGCATGGAAGTTTAAAAGCACAAATTGCTGAAAATACCGCGAAGGAATTTGATACTGCTTTTGTTGCAATGCTACCATGGTTAATGGCAATAACAATAGCTACACAAGCAGTTGCTTCAGCTACTGATGATATTTATGACTCACTTGAATTTGATTAAATTTTAACTTTTCGTTATGCATAAAATAAACAAAAATATTTACTTGCATAGTTATTTGGATATTATTACTAATATTCTCTGTCGTAATAAATCTTTCTCAGTTGATGTTTTAAGTCAATAATTTGTTAACACAAACTGGTGACTTTTTCCGCTTTGGTCAACGATCTATAAATTTTTATTTATCAAAGTAATTTATTTGGTCTAGACTACTTTTAAATAATGAAAAAGGGAACGTTGAGAATATAGACATTCCAGAAAACATCTAATACCTTCTTTGAATGTGTTTGCCAATATATGCTTAGGATGTTGACGAAATCTACGCTTTAAATTATGTTAATTAATAGTTACCAAATTTACTTTTTTCGTTGTCAGAAACTTACTTATACGAACATAATTTTGATGGAATTTAATTTAACCAATTAACATTAGGTCAAAATAATCTTGCAATCTCTAGAGGAGAAAAATTAATCTGAGTTACCGGACAAAATATATCACTACTTCATTTCGCTCGTTCTATTGGGTTGCACCAAAATGCATTTAAATTTCCACTGATGGTATCACTATCAGTATATAAAGATCGAGATATTGATTGACCATTAAATGTTGGTCAACCTGACTCATTAGTCTCAGAACCACTTCATGAACTTACAAAAGAATTCAATTTAATGTTGATGCCTGTATATCAAGCACTCGGAAGATCACCAATAACCGCATAGTATTCATTATCATCAGCATTGTTAAATTTGCCATAATATGAATCCCGAAAAGAAGGAAAAAAAACATCGCTTGAATTAATTATGTCTTGCTCAAACGAAACATCAAATAGCTGAGAACCTTCTCCATCTGCACCTGTATGTACGATATCATTAATTCGTACATCTATTTGATATTGACTTCAATCTGGTAAAATTTCTGATCTGCCTGGAATAAAGCTATATTTATCGTTGAGATTTACTAACCAATTCTTTTGAATTTCAAGCGTTTCTAGAAATAATAATGCAGCAAGTTGATTGGCATTAAGATTATTTTTTATAAAATCATCTGATAACACTTGGTCACCTGTTAAAGTATTATTATTAGCTTTCAAATATTGAACGATTTGAGTTGGTGTCGTAGCACTAGTCATTCCCATTTTTTTAGTGGAAACATTTTTAATAACATCATTTCCGATTTCACTTTGTTCTGCGTCCGTTGCCAAAATAAAACTTTGTTCAGCTTGAGCATCGGGATGTTTATCATTATTGTCGTGAATAGTTACTTTGTAAACAAAAGGTAAAAATGTTTGTGTACCATTATAATCTTTATTTAAATGTAAACGCACAAAAGCACCTTTAGTTATGTCGTTTTTGTCGTTTCAAAAAAGTCCAGAAATTGATTCTTCTTTGGTGGGATCGGTAATACTAGAATGCATATCTTTATCTGTATCTCACCAAGTAATGTATCCAGGACCGGGATGACCATCAATACCACTTTCGTTAATGGACTCTACATTTGGCAAGCTAATACTAGTCCCAGTAAAATTTTTAAGATCCATATTAGGTTTTAAATCATAAATCAATGTATCACCTTCGTTCTGTAAAATCGTACTACCTGTTCTTAACTGTAATGTTAATGTTGGAACTGTTGGAGTAGGAGTGGTTTTTGAATATCATATTCCATAACCAATTCCCACTCCAACTCCAGTACCAATTAATGCCAAAGCAATTGATGAACTTATAATTTTAATTTTTTTATTATTTCTCATATTTTTCTTATTAATTTTCAAAAACATAAAGTATTTTACAATAATAAAATCAACAAAATTAGATCAACAATTATATCGTTGTCACATTGTAGTTAATGTAGTGGTTTGAAATATGAAGCAGAAAAAAATTAAACTTAAATTATAAAACTTTTCATCTAAGCAAATAAGAATCCGATTCAATTTGACGCAAAAATAGCATATATTATCATATTTAGAAAAAATAAATTATAAATTTGAACGCCAATTAACACATATTCAATTTTTGTCCAAACATACACCTATCGTGAGACAAAGTTCATAACCATATTAAAAAATAGATAAATAAAAAATGCACATAAAGACTTTGTGGAATATTTTGTGCTAAAACAAACATTTGAAAGGTCTTATGAACAATAATTATTCTAAATATGAAAATGCTATAATGTTCCAATGGTTTTTCATTTTATTTACAATCCAATTGCAGGACATGGTTTATCAAAACGAAATTGAGCATTAATTGAAAGTTTTTTGAATGATATTAATTTTAAATATGTACTTCACGAAACTCAAGGCGAACATCACGCTGAGATTATTAGTAAAACATTAACATCACAAACTGAACATGTTACCATCATTTGTATCGGTGGTGATGGGACACTATCTGAAATTGTCAATGGTATTCAAAATTTTAATAATGTGACTTTAGGCATTATTCCTTCTGGGTCTGGTAATGATTTTGCATTATCTACGAATATACCTATAGGCGATCCCATTAAGGCATTAAAATTTTTGCTTACAACTAAATCAAGAAAAGTAAATTTCATTAATATAAATAATCGACGAGCGATTAATGCGGTAGGATTTGGTTTGGACACTGATGTGTTGAAATTTTATTACAAGCTCAAGTTATTTTCTAATAATGTTCGCTATAAGTTAGCAACAGTAATCAAGACACTATTTTTCAAATGATATGATAGTAAAATTCAAATCAATGATGGTGAATGGAAACAAATTAATACTTTAATGTTGTCAATAGGTAACGGAACCACCATTGGTGGGGGAATTAAAATACACCCCAACGCCAAAATTGATGATGATTATTTAAATTTTACTTATGTTAGTAAATTCCCGCGCATTAAAGCCATTATTTATCTTAGAAAAGTTATCAAAGGTGAGATTCTTAAATTACGAGTGGTAACTAGCTTAAAAACTAAACAAGTAAGAATCAAATTGACAAATAAAATTTATCAATATGACGGCATAATCGTGAGTGGTGTTGATCTATTGGAAATATCAATTGCTGAAGAAAAAATCAATTTTTTAGGTTAATTGCAAAAAAACTTCTGTTAAGTCTTGGTGAATTACTAATTCTGCCAAATAATCGTATGGTGTAGATTGATTATTGATGATAACCAAATGTTTTCCTTTAAACATGTTAATAATATTGGCTGCTGTAGAAACCGTGAGACCCGTACCCGCAACTAGCAATAAGTTAGTTTTTTGTAAAACCTCATAACATTTTTCATAAACCCCAGGATGAAGCATTTCTCCATATAAAATCACATCAGGTCTCACTATTCCCCCGCATAAACATTTGGGAATATTATTAGCTTTTTTAACAAAATCTAACGAATATGTTTTGTGACAATTCATACAATAATTTCGATAAATGGTTCCGTGTAATTCAATGACTTTTTCATTACCAGCTAGTGAATGTAAACCATCTATATTTTGAGTAATTACTCAACCGATTTGTTCTTTTGCTTCTCATGCAGCGATCTTTTGATGAATTAAATTTGGTTTAATATTTTTAAGTAACATTTGCTTCTTATAAAAATCAAAAAACGCACTTGGTTCATTTACTAAAGCTTCATGGCTCAATAAATATTCAGCATTTTTAAATTTTTTATATAAACCATGTTCGCTACGAAAATCAGGGACACCACTAGCAGTAGACACACCAGCACCACTCAATAAAACAAAATTTTTATTTTGCTTTATTAGTTCCTGTAATTTGCTTAAATCACTTAACGACATTACTATTAAATCATAATTGAGTATTCTCAATATTACTAAATTAAATTTCTTATCTATCGCAAGTTTTAAATCCAAGTGCAACACTTTATGTTTGACTGCTTAATTATAGTTGATGTACTATAAGACATTTCACCATTTAATCTTTTCCTATGCGTTAAGGTTTATTAACATATTAGCAATTCGTATATTTTTTTCTGTTGCATTATCAAAGTTTGTTCTCTTACCAAAGAATTTTCTAACCATCCTATTGTTGTTTTCGTTTATTGCTCGATCATTAGATCTATAAGGGCTAGCGAAGAAAATCTTTGTACGTTTAATATTAAATTCACAGCACGAATTTTCTATCCCATCTACGTCTCTAAATTCAATACCGTTATCAAAAATAATATAAGTAAAGATATCGTTAAATTTTTTCAGCACCTAATAATTTTTCTAAAGTATTGAGTGCTGTAACAACAGAGGGCTTAGTACGATTTGGTAATTTCATAATCACTTCATCATTATTTTTCCTATTAGTAAGTGTTAATAGCACTGATTTGCTTCGTTTTGGCCCAACTACCGTATCTCCCTCTCAAACGCAATT
>JAISPD010000003.1 GCA_031275175.1 Mycoplasmataceae bacterium | reverse complement strand
TCACATCCATGGTATCAATTGAATGACTTTTTAATATTTAAAAAGCAATATCGTGTTACTCCGAACGAAATTTATGAAAAAGTTGTAATTTCTAGCAGCTATAATTAGTGGGACAAAGTCGCTAATCTTTTACAAAAACAGCAAGTTATAAAACCAAATTAGGATAACTATTCATTGAAAGTGATAACTTAAATATCCGCCCGTGGGGTTTACTTCACGTTTATTTTTTATTAAATAATTAAGTGTAATCCGTTACGATAAAAATATTACAATACTTAATATGAAACATCTAAAAAAAATAATGATACATCTTGGTGCCATCTTTGGTGCAGCGACATTAATTACAGTACCGATAGTTGCTTGTAGCAAAAGTGCATTTAATAAATTCGTCAACGAATTAAGAAAACATCCTGAATATCAAGGAGTTGAATTAAATTTTGCAAGCATCAATAATGTACCAGAATATACAATCCATAACCATGTTAAGGAGATCGGAGACCAATTAAAATCAGTTTATAGCACTTCTAATCAAATTCGACAAATTTCTCAATATGCTAACACCAATATTAAAATAGAAGAAAAAAATGGACATACTTTCATTCCAGCGGCAGATGTAGATTCTAGCCAAGGTACAAATTATGATGCTATTTGAGTACGCGATAGTATTTGAGGATATTATGCATTAGCTGCTCAACATCGTACCGATGATGCTAAAAAAGTTTTACTTAGTTTATTAGATTATTTTACTTCACAAAAAGAAAGAATTGATGCAGATATTCAAAATCCTGAATTGCTCAATGATCCAAAAAATGGGCAAATGAATGCCGTTCATATTCGCTTTGATGGAGATTCACCAACTTTTGCAGATGTGCAAGAAAATGGTAAAGCACAACCTTGAAATCATAAACAAAATGATGCGCTAGGTTTGTTCTTAGATTGTCTATTAACAAGCGTCAAAACAGGAGCGATTGTTCAAGCAGATTTAAACGTTACACGCATGAACTCAATTGTTGGCTTAATTGAATATCTTTATAAAATAGAATTTTGACAAATGGAAGATTCAGGGGCATGAGAAGAAGCACAACGATTAAATACTTCTTCAGTCGGAATTGTAACTTCTGCAATTGAAAATTTTCTTGATACTTCAACACCAGCATTACCAGGTTGATTTATAGATAGTTTTAATGCTCAAGCCACTGCCCTTGGCTACTCTGATGTAGATGTAACAAACCGAAATAATACCTTAACAGAAATGAAAAATAATGGCTATGATTTGATTCACGAACAAATATCATTAGGAGGAGAATCACCAAATTATGCTACCAATGATAAAAGATATCGCACTGCCGATGCTGCTTTATTAAACCTTATTTTTCCAGCTAAATTAAGCGGATTATCAATAGCTGAAAAAGAAACTATTTATGATATCGTTAGTACTTTAAACACCGAATGAGGTGTAAAGCGATATAACGATGATAATTATCAATCAGGTAACTTCTGATTTAATCAAATTAAGACTGATACAGATGATTCAAGTATTGATAAACGTGAAAAAGATTTTATTAAAGGTAGTGAAGCATCTTGATTTTTTGACAGTTGAATGGCGTATGATGCAATTGCTTTAGCTAATTTAGATGGAACAAAAAAAGACTATTACTTGGCTAGTGCAACTATGCATTTTAATAAAAGTCTTGCTTTTATTACAGGTGATGGTTTGCATGGTGACGGAACAGCTTGTGAAGCTGGTAATTTAGTAGAAAGTTACAATGCAATTGTTGATGGAAAATTTTGATGAAGAGTTCCTAGTCCAATTGATCCTTTAAATTGAGCCAAAGGTTTGTTTTTTCTAATGGTTGAACAATTAACTTCATATTACGATAGTTAATTAAGTAAATAATTATTAATTTGCAATAATTAAAAGGTGCTGTTCTATAAGCATTTTGGCAGGGATTATAGGAATTGAACCCATATCAGTGGTTTTGGAGACCATTATTCTACCTTTAAACTAAATCCCTATTCATTAATAAAAAAACGCTTGATTGATTTTACCACATTCGCTTGTTCGTCAATAAATAATAACACTGCATTAAATTGATACTTGCTATTTGATGGCGACAGTCGGAATCGTTCTGCTTTTTCGTTGAAGCAGTCTAAAATAGAATCAGGTTCAGCACCAATAATACCTAATGTCCCTCCCGTCATACCCACATCTGTAATATACGCTGTATTTTTATAAATTTTTTCATCAGCAGTTTGCACATGGGTATGCGTCCCTAAAATTGCAGTGACTTTACCTGCAAAAGATAATAAAAATGCATTTTTTTCACTAGTCGTTTCCGCGTGAAAATCAATAATATGAATATCAGAATCATTGGATTCTAAAAATTCACGAAAAGAAATGAAGGGGTTTGTTTGGATTTTGTGGCATTCAACAGTGTTACCTAATAGATTGGTAATTCTAACTTTTTTACCTTTATGTATAAAAACAATGGACCCTTTACCAATTTTTACTTCTTGAGTATCTTGCTTCAAATTGAGTGGGCGGATAGTGTTATCATGGGCTAAAACTTGTCCAATTTCCTTTAAGTGTCACGTATGATTTCCAAACGTAAAATAATTTACACCATAATTCATTAATTGTTGGTAATGTTTCACAGACAAAGATCGTCCGTGTGTAGTATTCTCAGCATTAGCTATAACGAAATCAATTGATTCGTTTTTAATTAATTTTGGTAACTCATTTTGAATAGCGCGACGCCCTGATTTTCCAAAAATGTCTCCGATAAAAAGAATTTTCATGTTTAGTTAGTAATAATCAAGTTTATCACTTTATCACGACGATCAGTGATAAACTCATCATTCCTTTGAAAATCATATGCCAAACCGATTGTGTATATGTGATTGTATTTATCTAAATAATCATTATAAAAATTAAGTCCGTATCCTAATCGTTGTTGGGATTGGTTGAAACCAATTATGGGAGTAATTAATAAACTAATTTCTGAACCATCAATAATATTTTTAATGATCGGTTGTCGCATATTTTTCCAAAATTCATATTCAAAATGAATGGAAGTAATTGGCTTAAAAAACATCTGCTTTTTTTTAATATATGGAACACATATTTTGTATTGTTTTTTTAATAGTTCATGAATCAATGCGATCGTATCAACTTCATTTTCAATCGGTCAATAAAAAGCTATAAATTTATTAATAACTTTGCGGCCATTGATGGCATTTAAAGCTTTTAGATAAATCTGGTGGTCTAATTGCGCTTTAACACTTGGCTGTAGATTTCATCGCTTTTTCAGTAATTTTAACCTAATTGATTTATTATTCATAACTTGATATTTTATTATAATTGGATTAACCAAGAGTTAGTTATGAGAATGTGTTTAAAATTATATGGGCATTTTTTTAAGTCTACTATTTCTCAAGTATCTGTTTGAATTATATTGCTAGCTGGGTTAATTTTAAATGGCATCTTTATTGATATTATCCCAATTATGATGAAATTTAAAATGGGAGAAACTACAGAAATTTGACAAATCAAAACAATGTCATCATTAGTTGCTATTTGCACTATCGCTTTTTTTAGTTCGGTGCTCGGAGAAATCATTGCTAATCCAAATGATCGAATTTTTATATTAAGCAGACCAGTTAAACGTTCTACATACCTTACCTCTAAATTACTATTAAGTGCTACCTTTGCAATAGTAGTAGCATCAATTATTAGCGCTTATTACTTGATTTTGGATCAATGATGCCAAAGTAAACACATATCTTTGTATCAAGGAAAAATGAAACTAAGTTATATGATAGTAGTTAGTTTCATGCTTTGTTTATTAGGAAGCTTGACAGGAACATCTTTTAGATATTATTGTAGAGAAATGATTGTTAGTGTAATAGTATTAGTTGTCAGTATGTCTTATGCAATCGGTTTCAGTTTTGGTGTCACACAAAATCCAGATCAAGCAAATGATTTAGAATACCTTGAAACATTCTTAATCCCTTTAGCTGCCATGTTACCAACATTGTCGCTAGCAGTTGGCATCGGTTTTGTTTTAAATTACAAAATTAATATTGGTTCATAGTCTATGGAAAAAGCTTTAGAAATTAAAAATTTAAAAAAGAATATTGATGGTGAAAAAATATTAAATAACATATCTTTTTTTGTCCCCGTTGGTAAATTATGTGCATTCATCGGTCACAATGGTGCTGGTAAAACAACTACGATTAAAAGTATTCTATCGCTATATCAATATGATAGTGGTGAAATTTATATTTATGGCATAAATTCCAAAAAAATAATGTCACATAAATTAATCGGTTACATTCCAGAAAAAGAAAATTTTCCTAAAGTAAAAGCTTATAAATTTCTAATGATGATGGCTTCGCTTTATGCTGTTCCAAAAGCTGTAGCTCACCAACGCATTCAATATTACGAACGAATATTTGGATTAAGAAATCGCTTACATTTAAATTTAAACAACATGTCTAGTGGTCAAAAAAAGAAAATTATGATTATTCAATCATTACTACACGATCCAAAATTATTAATCATGGATGAACCGACAGAAAATTTAGATCCTGACACAAGAGAAACTTTTTACAAATTAATTAAAAAATTAATAAAGCTCAATAAAACCGTCTTTATTTCAACTCATAATTTAGACGAAATACAAAATTTTACTGATTGAATTGTCATTATTGTTCGCGGCCAAATCAAAAAGGTGATACAACACAAACCTGGTATTCATTTACGCTCTATTTATCAAAAATATAAACCGAAGGTCACAGTCTAATTCTTTAATCTTTTAATAGATTTATGATTCTTTATTAATGATTTAACACCAAATGGTGCTTTAAATGCAATTTCAAGCATGTCATCATTTATTCCTACAACTATGCCACTACCAAAAATAGTGTGAGCAATTACATCACCAATTTTAAAAACTATTTCGTTCTCAGAATCATAATTTTTCTGTCAATCAATATTTTTAGAAGAATCGTACCATTCTAAATCAGCTTTACTAATCGTTGCAATGTTAGAAGTATCAGTAACATAATTGTGTTCACCAATTTCTTTAACAAATCTAGATGGGGTTAATTTATCTGCAGAAATTGGGGAAAACCCTAAATTACAAGTGAGAAACAGTCTTTCCATTGCCCTTGTAATACCAACATAAGCGATTCGTCGTTCTTCTTCCATATTGGTTTCATAATTCAAATGTTGAATCGGAAAAACACCTTCATTCATACCTATAATAAACACTACTTTAAATTCCGTACCCTTAGCAAAATGAATGGTCATTAATGAAACAAAATCATGTTGTTTAGCCTTCGATTGTTCAATGTCTGTATATAGACTTATTTCTTCTAAAAAATCTGATAAATTCCTGTTAGGATGTTCTGATTGAAATTCTTCAATTGCAACGATTAATTCTTGTACATTTTCTCAACGTGTTTCAAATTGATCAAATGTTTTTAAGTATTCTTGATAATGAATTACGTCAATAATATGTTCAATTTTTTTTACTAGAGGAAGATCCTTAGTTTGTTGCATAATTAATTCCATTAAAACCATAAATTTTTTGATGGTTGGCTTGCTTATTCCAGAAGGAATTTCATCATTACTAATTTTTAATAAAGCATCGTAAAAAGAAATACTTTGGCTAGCAGCATATTTTTCAATATTTTCTATGGTTTTTAATCCAATCCCCCTTGATGGTACATTAATAATTCGTTTAAGTGATAATTCATCTTGAGGATTGCAAATTAATTTAAGGTATGCAACTAAATCTTTGATTTCTTTTCTTTGATAAAAACGAATATCGCCATAGATTAAATAAGGAATGCCATCATTAATAAACTCTTGTTCAATAGTACGTGATAAATGTTTAGCGCGATATAAAACGGCTATATCTTGATAGGCATATTGCTTTTGTTTAATTATCGCTTTAATTTGTTTAGCGATATAAGATACTTCAATTTGTGATGTTTCGCCTGCAAAGAAAATTACATTTGATCCAGTAGGATTAGGGGTTGTTAAATTTTTAGAAATTCTTAATTCATTATGTTTAATCAAATTGTTTGCCACATTTAAAATATTTTTAGTAGAGCGATAATTTGTGTCCAATACAAAAGTTTTGGTATCTTTAAAATTAGTTAAAAAATCCATAAAAATATTAGGATAAGCACCCCTCCATGTATAAATTGTTTGATCAGGATCACCAACAACGAAAACATTTTTAATTTTTGGGTTAACCAATAAATTGAAAATCTCAAATTGTAAATAATTCGTATCTTGAAATTCATCAACCAATACATAATTAAATTTGTTTTGTCATTTTCCACAAACATCATCATGCTCTGATAATAATTTTTTAGTCAAAATTAACAAGTCATCAAAATCTAGTAAATTTGCCTTCAATAATTTTTTTTCATAATTTTTGATAATGTAACGAAACGACTGAAGATCATTCAATGAATGAATGCCGATTTTTCTCAATGCATTTAATTGATTAATTGTAAATAAATCAATTTCATCAACTTTAACTCTTTGAATAATCTCCAAAGCTTTCTTAGGTTTAATATCTTTTGTTGATATCTCACCCTCTTTAAAAATGTCATGAATAATACTTAATTGATCCTCTTCATCAATAACTGAAAAACTATTTTGTCTCCCTAAAAAATGAATGTCTTCCTTCAAAATTTTTAAACAAATCGCGTGATATGTACCAATTCATGGAAGATATACATGTTTCAACAAACCATTAATTCTATTGCGCATCTCAATTGCAGCTTTGTTTGTAAAAGTAATTGCTAGAATCTCGTGAGGATTAAAATGTAATTGTTCAACTAAATAAGCAATTCTAGTAGTAAGTACTCTAGTTTTCCCAGTACCTGCTCCCGCAATGATTAAAAGCGGACCAATATCTGCAGTAACCGTTAATAATTGATTATGATTTAATTTAGATAAGTCTAACATATCGCAAAATTATAACGAATCAATTTCATCTTCTATACTGGCGACAATTTCTCCTGGGAGACCATAATTTCGTTTATGCTTAATGATTTTATTATTGGAAGATAAATTGGAATCCTTACCATTAATATCAACTAATTTAATCATTACCGTGTCACTTATGTGATCGATTAAACAACGACGCTTATTATTTATAAACATATGAATAATCACAAAAAGTAATATACATGCACTTACCAGATATAAGGCTTGAAAAATAATCACGCCGATTTGTTTATCATTGGATTGGCTAGTCTGCAGTAATATATTTTTTAAAAAAATTGAAGCGTCGTTAGTTTGCATGGTTCACAATGATATCCCCAGAACAAAATTAGTAATGCATGTAATTATCCATAAACAAAATTCACGCTTCACAAGATTTACAAAAAAGTTTTTAGTAGGAATTAAGTTGTATATGCGTAATTTAAACAGAAATAATGCAACCGTTCTACCTTTAAGAAGAAATGATATCAATAAAAAATATATAGAAAAAATGATAGTTGGTAAAACAAAGATCAGAAAATATCTTCATGTTTCCTTTAATTCAAGTCAAGCTTTAAGCCCTGCGGGATCTGTCGCCACAATTGATATTTCCAAAGGCACAATTAATACTAAAAGTATTAATATATCTACAATTCTAGCTAAAATACGAGTTGATGCTTTTGCAAGCGCATAACGAACTTTACTATTTTCATTGGTGACAATTGTATTTGATGGATTAATCATTATAAATTGGACTTTTTAATAAAATTGCTAATTGATTTAGTTTTGAATTTAATTAAAGCTAAAGACTTAAATTTAATTGAATTGCTTAAAATTTTATTTGTTCGTCAATTAGGAATGTTTTTGTTCAATCAATCATTAGCATTATTAATCGCTTTTGTACGTATTGACTTTTGTGTATATACATTAAAAAAACGCACCAAAAAGGTTATCAAAACCTGAATAATCATAAAAAAATTGATTAAATCAATATTTGCTTTCCAAAATGTAGATTTTGAATAATGTTCAATCAAATAATCATTTTGATTAAAAATATCATAAAAATTATATGTATAAATCCGATTTCTAGAATAAACCGCTTGTTTGAAATCAATAATGATTCATTTTTTAAAATTAATCAATGCTTTATAAATAAATATTAACGGAGCATACATATTTTCACTTAATTGAATTTGATTTTTATTTAATAAATTTAATGAAAAAATCTTATCTTTCATAGAAGAATCTAAATTTAATCTCATTTTATTGTCCAGCTTAGTAAACACTTCACAACTACAATCATTTTTCACATTCTTAAACGAAATAACATCCACAGTCGGATGGTGAGCAATTACATCGTTGACTACCTTAACAAAATTCTTATGAGGCACAAAATTTGAACCTACGTAAATGACATGGGATGAATTAAGAATATTGTTCACTTGATTAAAACTAATAGAATGTCCTAAATTTTGGCTATGCTTAATGTATGTAAATTTAGTGAATTTGGAAAAATCAAATTCACTAATAATGCGACTAACATTTGATGTCGCAGCATCATCTATTAGAATAAGTTCAAAATTTTTGTCAGATTGATTTGCAAGTATTGACAATGATTTTTTTAAAGTAAGTGAATTTCGATAAACATGATAGACAATGGTAAGTTTCATGGTTATTAATTTTTGAGGTTTGTAGAAGTTTTGGGTTTTTCTTCTTTTTTTGTTTCTGAACGTGGTTTTAAAATACTATCTAAATCAATATTACCAAAAGCGTCAAAGCCACCAAATTTTTCAAATATGTCATTAAGCTTTGAACCTAAATTTTTGATTTGCTCACCACTTTTAGCGCATGTTACTAAAATATTTTCAATGTATTCGTCTACATTTTTTACATTCATTTTACTACTTAGCATTTGAGACATCTCTTCATATTGTTTCTTGATTGCACTATAAACTTCTGAATCAATCTCAATGCTTAATTTTACTTTTCCCATAAGTTCCTTAAAAGAATATTCTTAATGTATTATATTAGATATATAAATATAATAATTTTACTGAAAATAAATACAATGTTAGATATTAATCGCTTAAGAAAAGACTTCGACAATATAGTCGATCGTATCAAAACCAGAGGTAAAAATTATCCTGCATTAGAACAATATAAATCCACCGATTTAGAGTGACGTAAATTAACTTCTCAGATGCAAGAATTAAATACTAAACGTAATCTTTTGACCTCTGATATGCTTCAACAATTAAAAAATAAAGATACAGTTAGAAGTAACCAAATTCGTTCCAAAGTTCAACAAATTAAGCAAGAAATTGATAATATTCAAACACGTCTTAATGAAATTGGCTCACATTTTAATACCATATTACATTCAATTCCTAATATCCCTCACGAAAGCGTTCCAAAAGGCATAAATGAAAATGATAATATTGAAATAAGCAAATGAGGTAAACCAGCACAATTTAAGTTTAATCTTTTATCTCATTGAGAAATAGCTGAAAAAAGAGATTTCATAGATTTTGTTAGAGCGACAAAAATGTCAGGCACTAGATTTTCTATTTATAAGGGCAATGGTGCTAAATTAATGCGCGCATTGCAAAATTTTACACTGGACATGAACGTCAATGCTGGGTTTAATGAAATTTTACCTCCTACCATTTTAAATGCCACCACACTATTAGGAACAGGACAATTACCAAAATTTGAAGAAGATTTATTTAAATTAACTAATGATCAATATTTATCTCCAACATCAGAAGTACAACTTACTAGTCTTTATGCTAATGAAATTTTGCCAGAAAAAATGCTCCCCATTCATTTTACTGCTAATACTTCTTGTTTTCGAAGGGAAGCAGGGAGTGCTGGTAAAGACACTAAAGGCGTTATTAGACAACATCAATTTTATAAAACAGAGACGGTAATGATTACCAAGCCAACAGATTCTTATGCATCTTTAGAGAAAATGCTTGCTAATGCTAAAAGCATTTTAGAAAAATTAAATTTACCATACCGCGTTGTACTTTTATGCACAGGTGATTTAGGTTTTGCTTCAGCTAAAACATACGACATTGAGGTTTGACTCCCATCATATAAAAATTACAAAGAAATATCATCATGTTCTAATTGCGAAGATTTTCAAACGCGTAATTTAATGCTTCGTTACAAAGATGCAAACAATGGAAAACTAATATATCCACATTCGCTCAATGGATCAGCTTTAGCAATTGATCGATTATGAGCAGCCGTTATTGAAAATTATCAATTGTCTGATGGCTCCATCAAAATACCAGATGCATTAAATAAATATTTCGATGATATTAAAAGCATTTAATATAGGATGACAATAACATGCTTTGTAATTATCAAATTAAATATTTAATTAACGATTTAGAAAGAAAATTTTATGCGTCATAAAGGATTATTTATTACTTTTGAAGGACCAGATGGTAGCGGCAAATCAACAGTTTTGTCAAAAGTTTATGAAGTTTTAAAATCAAAAAATTATTCGTTTCACATTGATATCACTCGTGAACCAGGTGGACGTAATAATGTAATTGCTGAAGATATCCGTAATATCTTATTAAATAAAATTGAATATAAAATTTCTCCAAGAGCGGAGGCCTTACTTTTTGCTGCAAGTCGTGCACAACATGTCCAAGACTTTATTAAACCCAACCTTGAACAAAATCATTTAGTACTTTGTGATCGCTATATTCATTCTTCTCTTGCTTATCAAGGTTATGCAAGAAAATTAGGTGCCGAAGAAATTTGAAATATTAATACCTTTGCAATTAATGGAGTATTGCCAGATTTAACAATAGTCTTGATGTTGAACCCTGAGAAAGGTATTGAAAGAATTCACAAAAGTAAACTTCATGAATTTAATCGTTTGGATCAAGAAGAAATGAATGTGCATCAATTAGTCTACGATGGGTATCAACAAATTATCAATGAAGATCAACACAAAACTTTAGTAAAAATTGATGCTACTAAAAAAATTGAAGAAGTGTGTAATGAAATCTTAAAAATTATTACAAACAAAATTAAAGAACACTATGGTGAATAATATTATTGATTTAAAAAATAAACCACACGCTATATTGCTAGTTGAATCAAAATTATGTAACCTAGAAGATTTTATTAAGAAATATATTTCTTCAATTATTGATTCAAATAAGGGCAATAATGCTCAATTAAATGGAACGGTTCCTTACAATAATTATTTTGATATTATCAAAATTAATGATTATGAAGCTAACATTAAAAAAGAATCTATCATCAACTTAATCAATGAATTTTCTAAGAGTAGTGTGGAAGAAAAAGGATTTAAATTTTATGTGATTTATGGCATAGAATATGCTACAGCTCAAGCAATTAATAGTTTGTTAAAGTTTTTAGAAGAACCCCCACAAAATACATACGCTATTTTAACTACTAGAGCTTTAAATTTGGTGTTACCAACTGTTAGAAGTCGTTGTCATGTATATATTTTAAAAAGTGATTTCAATACATTTGCTACAAAAATTGCAGAATTTCATTTAAGCAAAGAACAAACAAAAATTATTGAACAGGTTTATTTTAATTACGACGAAATTATTAATGATCTTAAGAATAATTTATTCCAAAATATTTATGAATTAGTTACATCTTGAATCAATGCTAAAAATGACTTAGAAAAAATCAAGCAGCTCAAAGAACAGTTTAGCAAACTGAATTACAGACAAATTGAATTAGTATTAAAAATGCTTAGTACTATATTTTCTAATAATGAAAGTTTGTTGAACCTGCTTAATAATTTACATTTGAATCCTATTAAAATTTTGTTATTCAATAATATTTGAACCATATTGCAAAATTATTCATAATGAAAACCATCGTCGCTCTTTCTACACCTCCATTAAATGCTGCCGTTCACATAATCAGAATTTCTGGCACAGAAGCTTTTAATATTATTAACCAAATCACTACGACTAAAATTTTAAAAATCGGTTACAAAATACAAAAAACAAAAATTATTGACAATCAACAAATTATTGACAATGTATTAATAAATACCTTTGTTACCCCACAATCATATACAGGTGAAGATTTAGTTGAAATTAATTGTCATGGTGGTTATTTTTTAGCAAATAAAATAATTGAATTATTGATCAAACATGGCTGCGTATTAGCCTTACCGGGCGAGTTCACCCAACGAGCCTTTATGAATAATAAATTAACACTAATAGAAGCTGAATCAATTAATAACTTAATAAATACAACTAGTACTCAAGGTATTCTATTAGCTAACAATGGATTGCACCCACAAGTAATTATGAAGATGCATGAATTTAAGAATACACTTTTCAATTTGCTTGGTCAAATTGAAATCAATATTGATTATCCAGAATATGATGATGTACCTAATATTTCTAACACAGAATTCAAAAAGCAAATAAAATCATTGATTAATACTAGTCAAAAAATTATCAATGATTCCATGATGGCTTTACCAATTTTTGAAGGAATTAATGTAACTATAATCGGGCAACCTAATGTAGGTAAATCATCATTGTTCAACGCCATATTAAAAGAATCAAGAGCAATTGTTTCTAGTATCCCTGGGACAACGAGAGATGTAGTTAGTGCTAAAGTAAACATTGGTGGAGTCACAATAAATTTACAAGATACCGCTGGATTAAGAATTAGTAAAAATACCATTGAAAAACTTGGTATATTAAAAACACATGAAAGTTTGTCAAAATCTGCTCTCATTATCTGAGTTATTGATGGCTCACAAAAAAATACAAAAGAAAATTTATGGATCGAAAAATTATTGTTTGATAAAAACTATATTAAAGTTATTAACAAATCTGATTTAACTCAAAAATCTCAAGCTAAAGGTATTCGTGTATCTGCAAAAAACAATAACATTGTTAATCTAATAAAGGCATTGCTGAAACGTTTACAAACTAAGCTTGATTGAAACCAAAATACAATTATTTTACAATCATCTCACGCTATCGGTAGTATGCAAAATGTTAATGAACAATTAAAAAAGACACTTAACATTATGAACCAACGACAAACAATCGATTTAACACTTGAATTTTTACAAACTGCATTGAAAAATATTGATCACATTTTAGGTAACACAAAAGAATATAATTTCATCAACGAGTTATTTCGTAAATTTTGTTTGGGAAAATAATGAAATATTTTGATGTGCACACTCATACCAACATGACTACCTTAGCTAGCCAAGCTGAGGAAATTGCTATTGAATGTGAGAAATTGAATATATCTTACATTGATATTGGTAGCGATGTTCATTCTAGTTCATTGGCGGTGCAACATGCACAAAAATTTAGCAATGTTTACGCTTGTGTTGGTATCCATCCTGGTGAAATTAATAAGATTGATATATCAATCACTATTAATGAAATCACTACGTTACTTGAGACAAATAAACGAATTGTTGCAATCGGTGAAACTGGGCTTGATTATCATTATGAAGGATATGACGCCAACAAACAAAAAGGAATGTTCATTGAACATATCAAATTGGCACAAAAATTCAAGTTGCCTCTCATGGTTCACATTCGTGACGCACATGAAGATGCCATTGAAATTTTGAAAAAGCATGCTACAGGTCTAAAAGTAATTATTCATTGTTTTAGTGGTGACAGTGATTTGGTTAAAAAATACATAAACTTGCATTATTTTATTTCTATCAATGGCATAATCACTTTCAATAGCGCTGCACATCTTAGAGAAGCCATTAAAAAGATTCCTCTAAAACGTTTGCTCAGTGAAACTGATGCTCCTTGGTTATCGCCTGAACCATTCAGAGGTAAAATTAACACTCCTTTGAATGTTCCTTATGTTGTTAAAGCAATGGCAAAAATTCTTAATCTTTCAGAAGAAGAATTAGCCTCTCATCTTTATAAGAATGCAACAAAATTATTTCTTAAGTCAAATTAGTAAATCAATCAGTGAATACTTCATAATTATTTTCTTTACCAAAAAATGAATTTCTGGTATTTAACAATAACCCATAATTGTCGTATGAATAATATTGGTTATTATCATCAGAATTTCCAGCAAAATTAATGCCAATAACAACATTATTATCATCAATAATCATGCTACCGCTACTACCACCAGTGAATTTAGTTGTAGTTTCTGATTCATAACCTACAGCTTTCCCTAGAATGGCAATTGGAATATCGTCTCGAAAACGGATATCATTTTTAGGACTTGGAGAAATAATAGGATGCTGAGGTGTGTGACCGAAATAATATTCTGTTAAACTAGTTTGATAAGAAATTCATTGAGGATAAGTTAAATTTTTATTAGTTGGATATGGTTGGACTGGGAAGCCTCCTACATGCACTGACATATTTTTTTTATAAACATAATCTGATTCTGCAAATTCTACAAGATTTTGCTCGTGATTGTCTGCATAATCATTCAAAAAATTTAATCGATCTAAAAGGGGAGATGTGTTATTTATTTTAAAAGGGTCATTCGCTTTAATATTTTGTTCGCTGCCAAAATCGATCTTAAAAACATCAAAATCCATGCATGCAATATAACTACCTAGATTTCAATCAGGAAAATATGGTCGCGTATCTTTTTGTTGGTCTATCACATCACCTAAAAGGGTATAAGATGAAGGTTGAATTAAATAATATTGATTTTGTGAAAGATAACAATTAGGATTTGTGTAATTTTGATTGTATGATAAATACATCGAAATATCTGATGTTCTACTATAGTTAGATGCTACATGTGTATTAGTGGCTAAGTAATAAGAATATTGAGCATTAGCAACACGTTTAAAAAGTCAACCAGTTCCAATAGAAATATATGTAGTGCCGGGTATTTTACAATACATGCTAAACGTTCTTTCGTTAATAAAGTCTGCATATTGACTTTGATAATCTAAATGTTCATCTTTTTTAGCGCATGAAGATAACCCAAAAAATGTGATACACGCAACAGGAGATGTTAGCAATACAAAAGTTGAAATAAATCTATGAATATTTTTCATTATTTAATTTTGCCTTCAAGTTCAATTATAGCATCACGCAAAAATGCAGCACGTTCGTATTCTTGATTGTGGGCTGCTTGTAGCATTTCTTTTTTTAAAATGTTCACAGCTTTAGATGTTTTTTTAAAATTGACTTTATTATTTTTAAAATATGCTTCAATTGTCTTGGCATCATCTTTGGAAGTAATATCATCAAAAATTGGTTTGACAATTGTTTGTGGAGAAATATGATGCTTTGCATTATATTTAATTTGGATTTCTCGCCTTCGATTTGTCTCGCTTATGGCAATTTTCATTGCATCTGTTTGATGATCTGCATATAAAATAACTCGGCCATTTATATTACGGGCAGCTCGTCCAAATGTTTGAATCAAGGCTTTATCGCTTCTAAAAAAACCTGGCTTATCTGCATCAAAAACAGCTACTAAAGAAACTTCAGGTACATCCAAACCTTCTCTTAATAAATTAATACCGACAATGACATCATATTTACCACGACGTAAATCATTAATGATTTTAGCACGTTCTAGAGTCTTTAATTCGTTATGCATATACATGACTTTAAATTTATGTTTCCTTAAAAAATCTGTTAAATTTTCCGCCATTTTAATGGTGAGTACAGTAACAAATGCACGCTCTTTTTTAGCTATTTGTTTTTTTAATTCTATAACCAAATCATCAACTTGATATTTAGCGGAATGAATTTCGATTAACGGATCAACCAAACCAGTCGGTCTAACTATTTGCTCTACTACCGTATCATTTGACCGTTTAATCTCTCATTCATTAGGTGTCGCAGACACATAAATAACTTTATCTATCTTACTCTGAAATTCATCAAAATTAAGTGGACGATTATCTAATGCTGATGGTAATCGAAAACCGTATTCCACCAATGTTTCTTTACGAGAACGATCAGTATTGTACATTCCTTTAATTTGGGGAATCGTCATATGTGATTCATCAATTACTAATAATCAACCACTGGATTTAAAATAATCAAAAAGTGTATATGGAGTAGAACCTGCTTGTCTTAATTCTAAATGACGTGAATAATTTTCAATCCCATTACAATAACCTAATTCTTCTAACGCTTCCACATCATGGAGTGTACGTTCTTGAATTCTTTGCGCTTCTAATAATTTATTATTTTTTTTGAAATATATTATGCGCTCATCTAGTTCTTTCTTTATCAACTCCATTGATTCTTTTCACCGGTTTCTATTCATAATGTATTCACTAGCAGGAACAATTACATATGTATCCCATTTTTCTTTGACTTGACCAGTTAATGCGTCTATCAGAGCAATTTCTTCAATTTTGCTACCAAAAAAAGATATACGAATAGTAAAAGTATCAGTATATCCTGGAGCAATTTCCAAAACATCTCCCCTTAATCTAAAAGTACCAGGTTTTAAATCTATGTTGTTGCGTTGATATTGCAAACGCACCAAATCATATTGCAATTGTTTTAAATTACGTTCCATATTTTTACTTAAAACTATACGGTACATTTCAAAATCACTAGGAGCCACCGATGCATAAATAGCTGCGACTGATGCCACAATTATTGTGGGCTCATTTGATGCTAAAGAATTGATACTAGATAAACGCAACATTTCAATTTCTTGATTAACTAATGCGCTTTTTTCAATGTATGTATCACTTCTAGGAATGTACGCCTCTGGTTGATAAAAATCAAAGTAGGAAACAAAATATTCCACGTGATTATTTTTAAATAATTCTTTGAATTCACTATACAATTGGGCAGCCAATGTTTTGTTGTGAACTATCACTAAAGTATTTTGTTGAATTTTTTCAATTACGTTAGCAATAGTAAAAGTTTTACCAGTTCCAGTTGCCCCTAATAATACTTGTGACTTTTCCCCTTGATTAATATTTTTAACTAATTTAGCGATGGAACTTATTTGATCGCCTTTAGGCGACATATTCGTAGTTAATTTGAATGCATTCATAAATAAACACCCATTATATAAATTTCTTGGTATTCTTTTTTTGAATTAATATAATATTTGCTATAGATGCATGCAAATGAAAAGTCAAAATTAACAAACGAAACAAGTCATAAATTTACGCTCAAACAATTTGTTTGAAATGGTTTTAATATGACTGTTGGAATTCCATTTTTAGGAAGTTTGGCACTATTAGCAAACTCATCTAAAGACCCTGATCAACCAGGTTATGGGCTTGGTCTGCATATTATTTGAATATTCCTCTTGATGGGTATTGTTGCTTATGTTTGTGCCTATGCATTTTCTAAAATGTCACGCTATCATAAACAAGATGATAATGGTGGTGCTTACATCTTTGTGCGAAGTGCTTTCGGTAGATTTGTCGGTTTTTTAATACTATCTTTAAACTATATTGTCATACCTTTAATACTTTCCAACCAAATTTTAATGATGATTAAAGCCAACATTGATCCTCAATTATCAGCTGCTGGTAATTCCGAGTGGTGAAGTGATTGAACTAAACATTTGGGTAATTGAAATTACTTGACATATGATTTAATCGGTTTAGCTTTAGCTGTTGTTTTCATACTCGCTGCTTTCTTTGGAGCAAAGACTTACAAAAAAATATCTAAATATTCATTAATCGTAAAGTGAGCGACATCTGGTTTTTTAATATTTTTTGGAATCATCGCTGCCGCTTTACCTGTTAGTCAAACTAATGCACAGTATTGAGTTAACCATACGGATTTTAATTTCAGTCATTTTTTATCCGCCTTTTGCTCGTGTTTTTATTATTTTACTGGGTTTGAAATATTTGCCTCTGGTGGTACTACAGTTAAAGAACCTGAAAAAAATGTAAATCGTGGTGTTGTGATTACTATGATTTTTGCAGTTCTATTCTATATCGTAATGATTATAATTTTTATGCTTGCGCAACAAAGTTTTACGCAAAATGTCTCTACGGGATTTTGAATTTTCATTACAAATATAACTAAGAATACAACGTATGGGCATTTGTTTTATTGATTAATATATGCTGGACCAGTTATTATGATTGTTAGTACAGTCGCCATGCGTGGTAATATTGTTTCACAAACAACCCTTTATGCAGGAGCGACATTGCAACCGATGTCTACTGAAGGTTATATTAGTAGTAATTTTACTAATCTTAATACTCAAGGATTTCCTATCAAAGCAATGAAGTTAAATATTATTATTTGTTCATTTACGGTTGCTGTTTGATCGATCATTCCCGATATCCTCGTTGGTTTTTTAGGTGAAAAAGCCAATTTTATTAATGTTAATACGATTATTTCTGCTGCTAGTGTGTTTTACATCATTATTTATTTTTTCATTTTATGTGCCGTAATCAAATATGCCGTAATCGGTTGTATTAAAAACAAATTAATTGAATGAATTTTATACCCAATTGTAATAGTAGTTTTATTTGTGGTTTTGGTTGATCATTTCTATGATTTATTCTATCAACTTTTGAATAGTCAAAGTGGTGAATTTACAAAAAATCTCGCGGCGCTAATAATTGAATTAACTTTTCTATTTGCTTGCTTACTTTTTGTGGTTTTGACCTATTTCGTTTATTACAAACAGAAATACAATACACGCATGGCAACAAATCCTGCAAAACAAAAACAATTAGATTATCAATTTAAAACCCTTGACGGTTGACAATTTTTAAAAGGACATTTTTATGTATCGGCCATCGCATTCATCGGTAAACGTTCCAAATTGGTTAATAACAACTATGAGGATTTATCTAATCCTAAATTTCTTGCCAACTACAAAAATATGTCAGACAAATTTCTCAAAAAATCTAAGAACGAATTAATGAATTATTTAAAATGTAGCGAACGAATTCAAAAATATAATGAACAAAGGGGACTTGATGTTAAAAAAGAATTTTTTAAGAATAATCAAAATGCTGTCAAATTTCTAGCAGAATTACAAAAACATATTAACACTAACCCCAATGCTTTTATTTATTTACGAAGTATAAATAAATAAAAAATTGCACAAAAATCAAAAAAAATCGTAAAATCTTTGGACACTTTTTATATTTAAACTAAAAAAATATCCATTAAATATGTCAGAAAATCAATTAATCAAACAATATCAATTAGAAAAAAATTTACTCATCCGTGATCAGCTGTTTGCGCAATATCGACAAATATTAAATGCACTCACAGTAAATTTAGTAAAAAATTTATTCCCTAATGTCCCATTGGAAAAAGAAGATTTTATTTCTTACACTTATTTTTCATTTATCAAATGTTTGGAAACATTCAATACTGAACAAAACAAATATACCTTCACGCAAGCTCTAGCTACCATCAATCGAAGCATGATTATTCGCTATGCAAGTCGAATGCTACGTAACGGAGAACGTGTTTTGAATGTAGCATATAGTTTACTTCCATCTCATGAATATCAAGCCAGCTATTCAAGCGAAACTGAAATTAATCATAAACTTGAAATTGAATTGGAAATAAAAAAATTAATGCAATATGTTCAGCGTTACCCTAAAAGTGTTCAAGCAATGGTTCAAATGAAAATTCATGGTTATTCAAACAAAGAAATAGCAACACACCTTCATGTAAAGAATAAAAAAGTCGCTAACACTTTTTTAATGATTTCTAAAAATTATCGTAAGTATCTTGTATAATGTTTTTCGTGGTGTTGGAAACAACACTTTTTTATTTCATTAGGAGAAAGTGACATGCGTACAAATGCTATTTTGATTTGCAGTGAATGCAATGCTAGAAATTATCATATTACTGTAAACAAATATAAAGAAAAACGATTAGAATTAAAGAAGTATTGTCCTAATTGCAAAAAAGTTACTTTACATAAGGAAACCCGATAATGATTGATAATAATACAAACCAACCTTCTAACATTGATCCAAAAATTTTAAAAAAACAAGAACGTAAAAAAATGTTTGCCCAATTGGCAAAACAACGTGAAGAACAGCGACAATTTAAAATCGCTGAACGTCAAAAGCTTCGTGAACAATTTATAAAATATAAAGGTGAGATTAATAAATTAGAAACAAAATGTAAAAACGATATTGAAGCAAAATGACTTGATTTTAGAGGTCAAGTCAAAGCCAAAATGTTATCGCAAAAAGATGCAAAGAGTCAATTTAAAAAATATCATAAGGAACGCATTAATCAATTTCGCACAGAAGAACAAGAATATAGGCATCTTAACACAGAAATTTTAAAACAAAAATTTTCTTTCCGTTTTCGACGTTGATTTTTTGGTATTGGAAAAGAGTTTAGTCGAATAACTTGGGTTGGTGGCAGACAAATCATTAAAGATTTTGGAATTATCATATTACTAATAATTATTATGGCATTAATATTTTTAGGGCTAGATGCTTTATTCACTTACATTCCCAAAGGTTAGGAAAAAATATGGAAAATCAATTATTACAATCACAATGGTTTATTATTACTGCAATTGGTGGTAAAGAGGATTCAATTGCTGATGCTATTAAAGAAAAAGTAAATAATTATGGCTATGAGTCATACGTTGGACAAATACGTATTTTTAAAAAGAAAGATGAATCCATCGAAATATTTGCCAAAGATAGTGACCAAATTCCTCAAAACCTTCGTAAAACGAAAACTATTAGTTGGGAAATAATGCCAGATGGAAAGTACAAAAGAACTCGTATCAGAATTACCAATAAATTTCCAGGATACATATTTATCAACATGATTTATGACCGGAATGTCTGATTTGCTATCCGTAACACTCCTGGTGTTTTAGGTTTTGTCGGTTCTTCAGGTAAAGGAGCTGTACCAATCCCTATCACAATTGAAGAATATGCGCGAGTTAGTGGTGAAAGCGATATAAACTCTCAAAATGAAACAGCAAATCAATCCTCTTCTACTCCAACAAGTGGAGTTGATGCTCAAAATCAACCAGTGGAAACAGTTACATATTCTACCGATGCTAAAATTGGTAATAACGTAGATATTCTTGAAGGTTCATTTACGGGTATGACGGGTGAAGTTAAAAAATTAGACAATAGTCGAGGAGTAGCTACTTTGATTATTGATTTTTTTGGCCGTTCACAAGAAGTAGAAATTCTTTACAACCAATTTAAAATTAGTTTGTAAAAAATTACCCATCATCTTTTAAACTGACCCATTAACTTTTATCAAGCTATCGCGATAATGTATAATATTTCTCCCTGTTTCATGTTTTATTAAGGGAGTTTTTGGGGATGCCAAGGATTCGACAAGAATAATTGACTCTCAAATGCAGTGGGGTTTGCCCCTTACAGCTATCGAGGTTGCTCACATGCAGACTCACAAGAAGACAATGTTAACTTAGATGAAGCATTCATAATTAACAAATTGTCAGCACAAAACAATTTAAACTACGCTTTTGTAGCTTAAACTTTTGTGTCTTAAGGCATTAAGGTTAGATCACTTACCTTAATGCATTAGAATAAGTGATTATGTTAAGCAGATGTCTATAAGCTTAATGAAATTAATAGACTAGTTATATTTAAGGTTGTTCTAATACCTTCAGAATATAATGAAATGCTAAATTAGAACTAAACTGTAGAATTTGTTAGAATATTATTTTTGGAAATGGGTTCAATTCCCATCATCTCCGCCAAATTTTGAAATTAAGTTAAATACTTAAATAAAAAACCGATAAAAATTAATGTTGTCAAAAAGCTCTAAACGATGGTTGAGGTCATTTTTGATTACATCATTGTTCGCGACATTTTGGATTGTAAATGAATTGAATACATTCATATCAATTTGTATGTCTATAATGTAAGATACAATGTCTTATATTTCATTTTATCGTAAATATCGACCAAAATTATTTAGCCAAGTTTTTGGTCAAGAATTTATTGTTCGTACCTTAACTAATGCAATTAAATTAAATAAAGTAAGCCATGCATATATTTTTGCTGGGCCTAAAGGTATTGGTAAAACTACCATTGCTAAAATTTTTGCTAAGGCAATAAATTGCACGCAACCAGTAAATGGGGACGCTTGCAATCAATGCACCAATTGCCAAATTATTAACCAAAATCAGACAACGGATATTATCGAACTTGACGCGGCAAGTAACAATGGTGTAGATGAAATTCGTAATATCATAGAAAATGTACGTTTCTTACCAACATCACTTAAGAAAAAAGTTTTCATTATTGATGAAGCACACATGCTTACAGTACAAGCATGAAATGCAATGTTAAAAACCATCGAAGAAACTCCAGATCATGTTATTTTTATTTTCGCCACCACTGAAATGCATAAAATTCCTGGAACCATTTTATCACGTGCCCAACACTTTTTATTTAACCGCTTAAACGATGATTTACTATCACATATGTTAAATGACGTCGCAACAAAAGAACAAATAGCAATCGATAAATCAGCTATTGAAAAGATCATAGGTCTCGCAGATGGTTCAGCGCGAGATGTGTTAAGCATTTTAGAACAAATGCACATGTTCACCAATGGACATATCACTTTAAAAGAAATTGAAAATGTTTTTGGATTAGTAGACATTGAAAACAAAATCAAATTAATTAATTTGATTTTGGATAAAAAATTAGAAAACATTTTAAAGATATTAGACGAATATGCACAAAACGGTATCAATTTTCAACAATTAATCTCTGATATAATCTGTATATTTATTGATAAATTAATTTATTTACAAACACACGATTTAAAAGTCTTGAAATATCTTAACCAAAAAAATATATCACTGATTGATGTAAATGAAATTGTTTGCACAGATTTAATTAATATATGGCAGGATATCTTCATGAAAATGCGTCATGTTAATGATCTCAAATTTTATTTTCAATTAGGTATTTTTAATTCGCTTAAATATCTGGGTGGAAAAAAGCAAACCAATATAGAAAAATCACCTGTATACTCAAAAGATTTACCGACTCCAGATAATTTAAAACAACTAAAATTACCACCATTAGATCAAGTGTTCAAAGTATCTAACTACCAACAGGTCACTAAAAAAAATAACGAAAATAATACTAATGCTTCCGTAAATAATCAAAAAAAAATAATCATCCCACCAGTTGAAGAATTATTTAATCAAATTGCTTACAATAACAATAAAGAGAGTCTAGAGGAAGTAAAAAAATTCTTATCAAAAATCAAAAATGAGCAATTACCAAATTTAGCTTTTTTATTAGCAGCCAATAAACCATTAATAGCTTCACGCAATGGTATGGTTCTACTATTTGACGATGAATTAGATGCTGCCTTACTTAATAGTAAAAATACCACTTATAATTTTTTAAAAGAAATTAATTTATTTTTTAATCATCCGATGTATGTAATTGGTTTTTCTAAAGAACAAAGTAAGAAATTAGGACAAGTATTTATGCAAGTTAGAAAACAAGGACAAGTATTTGATGAACCAAATTTGTCACCTATTCAAGAAATCGTGAATGCTAGTAATTACGTCGAACAAATTGCTTTTGAAATTTTTGGCAAAAAATAATGTTCGCTGATAATCTTAATAAATTTCAACCAGGTATTTTGTCTTTTTGTATATTGTGTCTTGTGGCATATATATTAATCTTTGTTTTAACATATGCTTATTTGAATAATGCTAGAATGAAAGTTTACACCAAATTGACCTATCGATGATCTACTTATTTAATTATGTATGTCGTTTTATTGCTATTTATTTTAGTAGCACTTATATCTACCATTTTATATTCAACTGATCCCAATAATTTCTTTGCCCACAATTTTTATGTAATTCCCTTTTCTTGAATAGATGTTTTTCTTGCAATCACTTATTTATTAATAATTTGGTTAGCAAAAATTCCGATCAACAAAAAGAAGAAATTAATCGTTAATTTTCGTGAAGAAAATTTCGCAGAGTTATTGAAACAAATAGAAATCAATGCTCCTAACAATACATATATTAATCGTTTTAAGCGTAAACACGCACGCTACCTATCTGTCTTGGAACAACAAAATAAAATCATCACTTTATTAATTCAGAATTATCAACAAAATTTATATGAACAAATTTTGTTGAAGATTATCATTTTTAATGACACTTACACAACTAAATGATCTGCCAAAAATAATTATTTTCAGCTACATTTTTTTTATCAACTTTGTCTTGATCTACAAGCGAAAGCAAAAATAAATTAGTCAAAAGAAAATTCTGCGTAAATTAATTAAGAGATGACAATAAAAATATGAATATAAATGAACAAAAATTATTTGATGAAGCTATTCGCCAAATTGAAATTCAATTCGGTAAGGGAAGCATCACCACATTTGCAAATGAAAATAATAAAATTGAAGTAATCCCCTCTGGTAGCATTCAATTGGATCGAGCATTAGGAGTAAATGGATACCCTCGTGGTAAAGTAATTGAGATTTATGGAAATGAATCCAGCGGTAAAACTACCTTAGCTTTGCAAGCAATTACGCAATGTCAACTATTAAATGGTAAGTGTGCTTACATTGATTTAGAACATGCATTGGATGCTAAATATTGTGAAGCTAATGGTGTGGATCTTTCCAAACTTTTATTAGCACAACCAGATTCTGGTGAACAAGCTTTTTCATTAATAGAGGCATTAATCAAAACAGATATGATTGATTTAATTGTAGTAGATTCAGTGGCTGCTTTGGTACCAAATGCTGAATTAATTGGTGAATTTGAAGATCAAACTATCGGGTTGCAAGCAAGAATGATGTCTAAAGGCTTAAGAATCATTCAAGGATTAATGGCAAAACACAATACAACAGTTATTTTTATCAATCAAATACGTGAAAAAATCGGTGTAATGTTTGGTAATCCTGAAACTACTACAGGCGGAAGGGCATTAAGATTCTATTCATCTATAAGAATTGAACTTCGAAAAGTAGAATTGATTAAAAATGGCAATGATTGTGTTGGTGTTCGCACCAGTGCTAAAATTGTGAAAAATAAGGTAGCACCGCCTTTATTTAAAGCATTTATTGACATTTACTTTGACAAGGGCATTGATCACACCGCTGAAATAATTGATTTTGCATTAGAAAAAAATGTTATTGAAAAAAAAGGTGCTTGATATTATTTTGAAAATGAAAAAATAGGTCAAGGGCGCGAAGCAACTAAAAATTTTTTAATAAATAACATTGATTTATTCAACCGCATTAAAAATAAATCATTTAATATTAGTGAGAGTTAATACCAATATTATATCAATCTAATACAATCATCAAAATTATAAAGCACTCGCTATATTGACAAAAAATTAAGCTTTGCTTAATTGGAGAAAGGATACAAGTATTCTAAGCACTCGTATAATATAAACGTGAAAAAAGAAATCAAAATTCTTGCAACAGATCACAATCCAGTCAAAGTTGGTGATGAAGTTTTTGTTAATGTTAAATTAAAAAAACACATTACACCACATCACAATATAGGTGTTTCAAAGACACCAAAAAAACTGCTCATAAGTCTTGATGAACGTATTGCTAATGCTTTAACAAAATCTTTGCAACCAGTAGTATCACGCTTAGATAACGTTGATAAACGGTTGGACAAACAAGATGAATTCAATAAAGTCGTAATTAACTATATGAAATCTCATCCTTAATTCGCAATTCAAAAATTAAAGAATAGTAGTTTAATCATTTAAAATTCATTGAATTATGCTTAATATTGTTTTATTAGAACCTGAAATTCCTGAAAATACTGGCAATATCGCTAGAACATGCGTTGGATTTAATGCCGTCTTGCATCTGATTAGACCTTATGGATTTTTTTTAAGTAACAAGCATTTAAAGCGAAGCGGAATTAATTATTGATCCCATCTAAAATTAAAAGAACATGATTCTTATGATGATTTTATCCAAAGTATTTCAAATAAGAAAAATATATACTTTTTGAGTCGTTATGGTATTAAAACACCAAATCAATTAGTTTTAAATTCGAAAGAACCGATTTATTTCATTTTTGGCAAAGAATCCTTAGGTATTCCTAAAAACATTCTAAAACAAAATAAGAATAATACAGTTAGAATCCCAATGAGCGAAAATATTCGTAGTTTGAATTTATCTAACGCTGTAGCTATCATTGGTTATGAGTTTGCTAAGCAAAATAAATATAGAAGTTTATCTTTAACAGAACCGTTCAAGCCCATTTTTTAAGCTTAACTAATCTGTGGTATATTTAATCTAATAATTTTATGTATACTTAACAATTAGAGAACCATATTCGTGAATTTAAAAATTTATGACATACTAATTATTGGCGGAGGACCAGCTGGTATTTTTGCTGCTAGTTTAGCAAAAATTAAAGGATTAAAACCAATGCTCATAGAAATAAATAACGATTTAGGTGGGCAACCTTTATTGCTGTATAGTGAGAAAAACATTGAAGATTATCCAGGATATGTGCGGATTAAATCCTGTGAATTAATAAGTAATCTAATTCAACAATTTAAATCTTTAGATATTCCTTTATTGTTAAAAACAACAATTTTAAACTGTAAATTAATAAAAAATATATTTCATGTTAATTTAAATAATAAAAAAAATATTAAAACAAAAACCATTATCTTAGCTACAGGTCCAGGAATTTTTATTCCAACTACCTTACAAATAAAAGGTAGCAACCATCCTAAAGTTCAATATTATGTTAGAAACATAGATATATACCACAATAAGAAAATTATTGTCTTAGGTGGTGGAGATTCAGCGGTAGATTGAGCAAATAAGTTGAGTCAAATTACAAAAAAAATAACCATCATACATCGTCGTGATGCGTTTCGTGCTCTTGGTAATAATGTGAATAATTTGAAAAAAAATGGTGTAAAAATTTTATTGAATTATCAAATTTTAGAAATTGTTAATCAAAGTTTAGTTTGTAAAAATAACTCTACACAAAAAATTGTCAAAATCCCTTTTGACTATATTATTGTTCAATACGGTCAGGTTTTTAGTAAGGAAACATTTAAATTTGTCAGAAATTTAAATGTTGATAAAAACAATCGTATTCCTGTCAATGCAGCACAAGCAACCAATTTAAGCAATATTTATGCTATCGGAAATGTGTGCACATATGAAGGTAAGCCAAGTAGCATTATTTGTGCCCACGGTGAAGCGGCGGTTGCTGTGAGAGATATTTTAAATAAATTGAAACCTTATGACCAATCTAAACCGCACTAATAAAATCATTGTAATTATCGGACCTACTGCTACTAATAAAACTAAATTAGCAATTTCACTGGCTAAAAATTTAAATGGAGAAATCATTAATGCAGATGCTTTCCAAGTTTATCGCGAAGTTAATGTTGGGGTTAATAAACCCACTCATGAAGAATTACAACAAGCTAAATTTCATTTAGTTGATTGTATTTCCATAGTAGATAAGTGAAATATCAAAAAATTTCAAACAGAGGCTAACAAAATCATTAAGAGTATTTATGCGCGTGAATGTTTACCAATTATTGTTGGTGGTTCACATCTATATATTGATGCATTAATCAACAATTATGATCTAGACAATAATGAGGAACGAAACTCACAATTTGATAATTTATCGGTTGATGAATTACTAATAAAATTACAAGCATATGACCCCAAACAAGCACAAAAAATTGGTAAAAATCATAGGAGATTAGTAAGAACCTTGCAAATTTTTAGTCAAGGTGGACAAATGCATAAACGCAAAAATGATGTTTATCAAGCTATGTATATTTTTTGTAATAAACCTCGGGTTCAATTGCAACAAGATATTAATGCACGTGTAGACCTTATGCTGTTAAATGGTTGAATCCAAGAAGTGAAAAATATCATCAAAAAATTTCCTGATTTCCGACAATATAATGCTTCTAAAGCCATTGGTTATCAAGAAATTATTACACACATCCAAAACCAAAAATCGCCACTTGACATCAATAAAATTAAACAAAGAACCAGACAATACGCTAAGCGACAATTAACTTGAATTCGCCATCATTACCCTAATTATTATGAATATAACCAGAATAATTTCGAGGTGATTCTAGATCATATTAAAAAATTTCTTCAAAAAGTTTAATGCAAAAAAATATGAATTTAAGAACTAAACATTTATATATCCACATTCCATTTTGTAAATCAATTTGTGATTATTGCGATTTTTTAAGATATGTAGAAACTCAAAAAAATATAGAAATTTATGTAAAGAAAATTGTTCAAGAAATTAAAAATACTTGTAAATTTAATCAATTTGAGACCATCTATATAGGTGGAGGAACACCTAATTTTTTAAATCCAAGCACGCTGGATTTCCTTTTAAGTACTTTGAATAAATACTTATCAAAAACATATGAATTCACAATTGAATGCAATCCTGAACACTTAAATTTATCGCAATGTCGTATTTTTAATAAAAATAAAATTAATCGTGTCTCAATTGGGGCACAAACAATAAACACTAAACTCTTGCATAAATTTCATCGTACACATAATTTAAAAAACGTCACACAAGCTATCAAAAATTTACGTAAAGTGGGTATTAATAATATATCCCTTGATTTTATTTATGGGTTTAATGAATTAACAGATGTTGACATTAAAAACACTGTCAATTTTATTAAATCTTACAAAATACCCCACGTTTCATGATATGCTTTGGAACTAAAGCAAGGATCTATGTTATATAAAAACAAATATGGCATTGATGAAAATGTCATTGAATCGCAATTGAAACTCATAATCAAAAGCATGAATGCTATTAACTATGAGCGTTACGAAGTTAGTAATTGATCTAAAGCATCAAAGTTTCAATCCATCCATAACAAAGCTTATTGATTAACCGAAGATTGGAAGGCTATCGGTTTAGGTTCTTACGGTTTTGAAAGAGGAATTTATTATGAAAATATTGGTAAAATTTTACGATGAAAGCAAAAGCAAATTAAATATTCTATCAAGGATTATTATTTCCAAATCATGTTAATGGGGCTGAGGTTGAAAAAAGGCCTTGACCTGAGTAATCCTAAATATCAAAAGGCTTTTAATTTTTACAAAAACAAATTAACAATGGTACATATTGACCATAATCATTTAGTAGCTAACAACATTAATTTATTGGATAATATACTGTTGGAATTACTTTAATTGTGAAAAAAAATAAATTATTAATTATCTTACCATTAACATTTGTAACTATTGCTAGTGTTACCAATGTTTTTTTATCTTCATGTTCCCCAGAAGAAACTGAATCGCAAAAGATGCTAAATTTGTATAAAGATAAATCAAATTTAAAAACCACTTCAATTGATAATAGTGCAGATTATTTTACTTTATGGAAGGATAGTGTTCAAAAAAAAGATACATGATGTCTTGAATATACTATTTATTTAAATTTTTTATTTAAAACAGGTCTTAACATTTTAAGTGGAATAACTCAAATTTCTTTACCAGCTAATACTAATTTTGAACAACTCATTCAAAATAACACAGTCGAAGCTATTTTCCAAACTAATACCATCAATGTATCATTAAATAATTCTCAAGATACAATAAACATAACATATCTTGGCTATTTACGTTTGTATGCAATTGATCCATTAATTTTAATGTACAACAACATACCAGAAACATATGCTAAGGGTACGATTGTTGAATTTATGTTTACTTTAGCAAATTTAAGCTTCACCGTTACAAATGTCGTTTCTGCAGAGAGCGGGCAATGGTGAACTCAGGATATTTCACCAACTATTGGTGATTCTTGTGGCTTAATAACTATTTATAATTCTGATACAACAGCAATCGGCAGTTCTAATATTGTTGGTGTCCCTGCAATAAATTCTGCCGCCAATTATTTTGGAGCATATAAACAATAATTATGGAAAGAGCCAAACATAATAAAAATAAAAATTTAGTGAATTTGAAGAAAAGTTTTCAATTTTTAGACAAGAAGTCCATTATTAAAATGATTTTTTGAATCATTTTTTTAATTACCATGATTTATTTTACAATTATTTTTATTACTGAAAAAACAGGTTTTAACAATTGCACAATCTTAAGTGATGATTCAAAAATTTATGCAGGTAAATCGGTAAAATGAATCAAAGACGGTATTAATAATGGTTGAATTACGTCTAGTGGCTATACCGATCCATTAGACCCATCTATAAAATTTCCAGATATGACCCTTATTAATGCTTACATTGCCTTGTATCGGTGTGCTGGACATAGTCTACCTTTCATTAATTTTTCTTTAATGACTTTTATTAATAATTCTTTTGCTCCACCTGCCACTGATCCAACCAGTGCATGAACTAATCGCTCTAATGCCATTGATTTGGCTTATTCATACATGTTTATAACTTCATTAATTGCTATCATTGCTTTGGTGATGCAAATTTATGTATCTAGCAAAATGATTGGTGAAAATTATCGCATTAAAAAATACGGATTGAGTACTCGTTTCCCTACAAGTGTGATTCATTTTAGTATTTTCAAAACCAAAATGTACACAGATTTTGTTGTTAATTTATCAATTGTGTTTGCTTTCTTTAATTTTTTATCCACATTGATTGTCATTGGATATTGAATATTGACTTACACCGTTTCGTGAATTATTAAATTAGTTGACAAAAAAAATACATTGATTATTGATGATAGTTTTAATCAACATCGTTCTGATTTAATGTATCTAGTATTTGTAATGATTTTTCAAAACGTTTATACCATCATTAAAGCGATGTTCCTAAGTAAATGAGGTGTTAATTTGGATTTAATTTTCTCTATCATCTTACCAATTGGTACCATTACAGTGATTGTGGGTGTCTTCATTAAAAACATGCTAAGTTCAAAAGTTAATGCCGTGTTAAATTCCATTAAAGGGGTTGAAGGTACGATTGCCACTTTCCGCACTTTTGCTTATACAAATGGCTATGATGCTTTAGAAGATTTTAATTTCGTTTCCATTTTGCCACCAATGATTAAAGGTCCATTAACTTTAGGTAAAATTTCTAAAAAAGAAGCACAAGCACTAATGTTACAATTGGATGATGCTATTAAATTTATTGAACAACACTATACGAAACAACCTAAAGAAAGACAATTTATGTTGTTCAATCTTTTGAATAATGTAACATCCGTTGAACAAATCCAAGAATTACAAGATAACATAATTAAATTACAATCGCATAAGAAATAATCTTAAGTTTTTTTGCGTCTTGATCATCAAATCTTTAAAAAATAGCCAAATTATTTTTTGATGTCTATTAATACCATAAGAGGATTAAAAATATGTTATCGTATATCGTTGGTAAAATAATTTCAATTAATAAAAGAACAATTACTGTTGAAAATAATTATATAGGCTATGTTATTAATGTGCCAAAACCAGAAAAATTTGAAGTTAATAAAATTCGTAAATTGTATTTGTACAAACATATGTGTACAAATAATAAAAATAACTACATTGAAGAATTGTATGGGTTTGAACAATACGAATCTAAAGAAATGTTTTTATCTTTAATCAACATTAATGGTATTGGACCAAAAACCGCACTAAATATTTGCAATAATGATTTACATACCGTTAAGGCTTTAATTCAAGAACGTGATGTTCAAAATTTAAGTGTGCTCAATGGTATTACCCCAAAATATGCAAGAATTATTGTTGATAACCTTTATGATACTTTCAACAATAATAAAGAATGTGAAAATACTAATTTAGGACAATTGATCCAAGCATTAAAATCTCTTGGTTATAGTAACAAAGATATTGAAATTGCTGTTAAGCAAATCGACCCAAGTAATTTTAAAATAGAACTAAGTGATTTAATCTCTCAATCAATTAAAATCATTGCCAAAAATCAAGAAGATGCAAGTATCATTAAGGCCAACTAGTTTATCTGAGTTCAAAGGTAAAACAGAATTAAAAGAAAATCTTAAAATTTATTTACAATCTTCTTTGATACAAAATAAGGCAATGGATCATTGTCTCTTATATGGACTACCAGGAACTGGCAAAACTTCCTTGGCCCACATTATCGCCAATGAATTACACCGTCGTATAAGAGTCGTGCAAGGTGGTAATATTCAAAAAAATATTGACATTATTAATTTGGCAATGACATTAAACGAATATGATATTTTATTCATAGATGAAATTCATGCAATTAATCCACAATGCATTGAATTACTCTATTGCGTCATGGAAGATTTTGTAATTGACATTGCTTTGGGAAAGGATTTCAATTCTCGCATTACCCGGATTAAGATTCCTCAATTTACACTCATAGGGGCAACCACATTGTTTGGGAAAATTTCCCAACCATTAGAAGAACGATTTGGTATTGTACTTAATATCAAAAGTTATAGTCTAGATGATATCATTGAAATCATCAAGTCATCTATTAAGAAAATTGAATTGGATCTAAAAGATGAAGAAATCATCTTGCTTGCTAAAAATAGTAAAGGAATCCCTAGAAACGCTAATAGATTGGTACGTAGAATCAAGGATTTTCGAATAAGTAATAAATCATTATCCATTAATGCAATTTTAAAGAAGCTATCAATCATTGATGGAGGATTAGATCAGGATGATTTACATTATTTAAAAGCTTTAAAAAATGCTAATCGTCCTTTAGGATTAAATACTATTAGTCAAATAATTAATATTGATCGTGTTACCATTGAAACTAAAATCGAACCATTCCTAATCCAAAGTCAATACGTAAATCGTAATTTAAATGGAAGAGAGCTTACAAACAGTGGCAATAAATTTATTGAAAAATATAGTGTATTGTTAAAACATTAGTTAGAAGTTAACTTATTCTTAGCAATTCCAATAATATCTTTAGAAAATTTTTCATTAATTTGTTCTGCAATCTTTTCTTGTAAAGTTTTTTCAACTTTAAAATCGTTCTTTTGAAAATCATCAAACAATTCACTAGTAATATTCAAAAATTTATTTTCAATTAAATTTGACAAACTAACCCCTACTAGTCTAATGACAACTTGTAAAAAATTACTTTCAAATAATTTAATTAATGCAACAATAATTTGGTCATAGTCATCAACATATTTATTAAAAGTAATAGATCGACTATATTGTTGAAAATTAGTATCTTTAATAATAACAGAAACAGTTTTTGCTTTTTGTTGGTGATAATGCAAACGTGCAATTACATCATGTGTTAATTCTTCCAGTTTTAATTTAATTTCCATAAAATCTGCAGTATCATTTAAAAATGTTTCACTTGCTCCAATAGATTTAGGTGTATTGCGAGAATAATCTAATTGATCATCACCAATTCCGTTCGCATGTTGGTGGTGAGATAATCAATTTTTATTTAACAATACTTTTATTTTTTCTAGATTTGCTTTTTTAGCAATGTCACCAATAGTGATAATTCCATTACGTTTGAGAAGATCAGCAGTTGCTTTACCGATTCATAACATATTTTCAATCGGTTGTGGTCATAATTTCAAACTAATTTCATTTTGTCATAAGGTAGTAATACCTAAAGGTTTTTTATAATCACTCGCCATTTTTGCAAGGAATTTATTATTAGCTATACCAATTGAACAATTTAATCCAATAGCATTTTTAATCCATTTTTGAAGATTTTCTGCAATTTGAATGGGTGAATGATTCTCATCAATTAATGAAGTAATATTGACATAACATTCATCAATTGAACCTAGCTCAATTTTATTCGTAAATTTTTCAGATATAAATTTGGTGAACCGCTCGCTATATTTATGATATTGATCAAAATGTGGCACAACTACTGTCAGCCCAGGACATAATTTTTGTGCCAAAAAAACTGGCATAGCCGCTTTGATACCATATTCCCTAGCTATGTAATTAGCACTACATACTACTGAACGTTTGGTATAACCAGAAACAGCAATTGGTTTATTTTTAAAAGATGGATGATTAAGCTCTTCAACAGATGCAAAGAAAGAATTTATATCGACATGCAGAATATATTTCATTACTTTTTGTCCAAATATATTAAAAATTCACTATTCCCTAATTTGTTTCCTTTAATAGGAGAAGGAATTATGCCTTTGACTAAATAATTATTTTTAATTGCATAGTCTTTAATCTTTTGAATAGCTTTATCATGTAATTTCTCATTTTTCACTTTCCCTTTAATTACTTCTTTAGGTGATAACTCAAATTCTGGTTTAATTAAAAAGATAGCTTGATAAGCATATGGCAATAACTTCACCAGCTTGTTAATTAATTTTGTTAATGAAATAAACGAAAGATCAGCTAATACCAAATCAATTTTGGTAGTAAACATATCCAAATGTAGATCTTTAAAATGTAGATTTTCTAAAGATTTAACTCGTTTATCATTAAGTAATTTTTTGTGTAATTGATTAGAACCAACATCTACTGCATAAACAATCTTGGCACAATTATTAATAGCCACTTCTGTAAAACCACCGGTGGACGAACCTATATCAAGTACTACTTTGTTATTAAAATCTATCTGTCACTTTTGAATTGCAGCTATTAATTTATAAGCTCCGCGAGAAACATATTCGTTACTTGGAATTTTTACAATAATATCATCTTGATTGACTTGGTAGCCTGTTTTAGTAATGAATTGATCATTGACTTTAATTAAATTATTAAAAATGGCATTTTGTGCACGATTTCTCGTTGGATAGTATTTATTTTTTACGAGAAAAATATCTAATCGCATGATTAAGTATTATATAATTAGGACTAATCAATTTTTAAACCAAGGAGTAAATATGATTGACAATGTAAACGTGAGTGATTACACAGATATTAATCCTAATACCAATACAACTGTTAGGCATAAAACATTAAATTCTACCCAAATATCTTTGTTGAATCGTTCAATGTTATATTCAGGTATGGGTTTTATTGCTATTGCACTAATAGGCTTTGCAATTGCTATGGGTCTTTATAAATCATTAGGCACTGATCAATTAAACAGTTCCATTAATTTACTATGAACTTTCAGTATTATTTTAATTCTAGCCTCCATGATAATTTCAATGGTAGTTAATGTAAAACTATTTACACGCAGAGGGCAAGTTTCTCGACCATTAATCTGATCGATGTGGCTTATTTACATTGTGGCTGAAGGTTTAGGATTTGGTATCCTATTCTTAGCATTTATGGTGCAATTCAATCAACAACAAGGGATTCTTTATCTTGTGTTCATTTTTGCAGCTGGAGGGGTTGCTTTTGTGATTGCTTCTTTGATTGGCAAAGCACTATCTGCTAATGCAACAATAAATCTTGGTAAATTCATAGGTCTCTTATCAATCGTTTTCTTTATTATGTTTTTTGTGTTCATGATTGCCACTATCGTATCAAGTTTAAGCGGAACATTCGGTGGTGATGGTTTATATTTAATGATTATTGGAATATCTACAATCTTGTTTTTATTGTATTTAGTATTTGATATAAGCACTATTAGCAAGACACAACAATTTATTAGTATTGATAACGCACAATTAAACTGAACATTAGCAATGATTTTCGGTTTCCGATTGTTAGTTGATTTAGTTGGTTTGATTTGAAATTTAGCTATTTTAGTTCTAAGATTCGCTAGATAAATTCGTTGAAAAATATCAATATTAAAAATGGTTAGTTCCCGAACCATTTTTAAATATCTGTGAAGATAAATTAGTGATTTTCAAAAATACTGAATATTTATAAGTGTTGCTTATGTATGCTAATCGTGGAATGTATGTGGAGGAAATCATTAATCGGACAATTAGCTATTTACAAAATCAAAATTGCATCATTGAAAAAAGAAACATCCCTATCAAAATAATTAAAAAGGTTAACGGCAACAAGGTCCTTGGCATCTTATTGGACAAATCTACGGTAGATTATTGTGGCTTTGTTAATAATCAACATATTGAATTTGAAGCTAAACAAACTAATCAAGCCAATTTTAATGTAAAGTTGCTCCAACCCCATCAATATGAATTTCTCTTAAAAGCAAAAAGTATTGGAGCCGTTGCTTTTGTGATTGTGCACTTTACAATGTATGATGAGTTTTATTTGCTACCGATTGAATGAATTAATCAATGTTTGTTAACAAGACACAAACAAACAATCGCATATGATAGCATTAAACAACAATGCCATTTGTTTTCAATCATTTATCCAGGAATCCTTAATTTAATAGAGAAAATTTAAGCTTTACTACGTGCCAAACGTCTCTTGGTAATTCATGAAGGAACAAAAGTAATTACTACGTAAATAAATAACATAATCGCTAACAAGCCGACTGATAAAATGTCATCAAATTGCTTGGTGCTATCATCATATTTATGATTTGCGACATATGATGCAACTAACCCAATATTACCAAACACACTAACTAGTAGATATAAAATACTAGCACCTAAAAGAATAAGACTAATTCATGCAGCCGGAACAAAAATTTTACTTTTAGTCACTTTTACTTTATTAGTTTTACGATTAATTAGACAACCTAAAATGGCAATGCCAATAAATATATATATAAATAACACATCTCAATTAGAAACAATGTCATTGAAAGAAAAAATTCCAGCAGTTTGTGTATCAAAACCTTGGTAGCCACCTAAATTTGAAAAAAAAACTCCAATTAAAGTGCAAAGTACAAAAAATATAAAAGTTAAAATAAATCCATAAAGCACACCACTAAGTGGGCGTTCTCCGAATCTATTTTGTATATCAGTGAATTTACGGCTTAATATAATTTCTTTACCAGTAATTAAATCTTCATAAATTTTGACACTAGTAGTGACCGTGCCATTAATAACACTTAAAATACCAATAGCTATCAATACATAAATAACTGTATACAACCAAGCTAAATGATGTTGGGTTAATCATTCTTTCAAGCCAGTAACCGCTCCATCCCCCGAAGAAATTAGCATTGAAACACTAATTCCTACATAAATTACAGTCACTAGAATCAAGCCAATTGTCATTGTTAATGGTAGTTTCTTAGGCTCTCTCATATCTTTAGTTAAATTAGCAGGATAAGTAAAACCATTAAATGCAAAAAAAATTGCAGGAATGGAAGCAAAAATACCACACACTACTGATAACTGATCAAATAATGGAGTTGGATTGTCTGTTGGTTTTGATGGATCTGTTCATGGATTAGGTATGTGATTACCCATACCCACACAAATGTAACCAATAACAATGGCAAAAAGAATCGGAATAAATTTCACCGCCATAATTACTCAGTTTTGAATATTAAAAAAACGTACAGATAATCCAGATGTGAAAAAAAATCAGCCTAAAATTCCTAATGCTATTAACATGATTCCCCATCAAGGTGGATACCAATCGACACCAATACATATCGCTTGAACAAAAAAATAGGCTAACGCTACTAAAATGATGGGTGTGTATATATAAGCAATGAAGTTTTTACATGAATTATATAAAAAACGTGTATTAAAAGTCTTGACTCATGCTGCAATTCCTAAATTAGATTGTTGTTTCTGCCCAGAGACTATTTCAGCAAGACATAACGCCATCGCTATTACCCCAACGGCAGCAATTAATCAACAAGCAATTGAAAGAACAATAGAGTGCACATTGCTTAAAATTGAACCATTTTTAAAGAAGATGCCAGCACCGATACATGCGCCAACGACAACAATGATACATGACATAAATCCTAATTGTTTTTTCTTAGGTAAATCAGTAACACTAATTTTTTTAGGTGATGTATTTATCTTATTAACTTTATTCATAAACAGTATATATCTCTATTTCTTTAAATTAACAATCGCGTCAATTTCCACTAAAACATCTTTAGGCAATCTAGCGACTTCCACTGCACTTCTAGCAGGTTTTCAATCACTGAAATATTCAGCATATACTTCATTCATTGATGCAAAATCATCCATATTTTTGAGAAATACTCCACAGCGAATGACATCTTTTATGGTTGCTCCTGCATTTTCAACAATAGCTTTAATATTTTCCAAACATTGACGTGTTTGATCTTTAATATTTTCATTGACTTTTTGCATAGTAATTGGGTCAAATGGAATCTGACCTGAAATAAATAATAAATCATTAGCAATAACCCCTTGAGAATATGGCCCGAGAGCTTTAGGGGCTTTTTCTGTATTTACGATTCTCATAATTACTCCTTGGAAATAATACTAGTTAATCATTATAACAATTTAAATAAAATACGATGCTCCACATTATTTAGTGTTGCACTTGCAGTTGGAATTTAAGGTTTGAATGGATTACTTTGTTCAAATCAGAACGTAAGAAGTTAATGATATAATTATTAATATAAATATTTAATTAGAGGTTTATAAAACAATGAAAAAAATAAAATTAATCTGTTCTATAGGTTTACCTATACTAGGGGTTGGAAGTGTTATGTCTTTAACTCTCCCAATGACAAGTTGTAGCAAAGCAGTTCTTGACAAATATTTAGATATCAATTCTAAATTTGAATGCACAACAAATGAATTAACTGATGGATACGAAATAGCTCGATATAAACCGCAAGGGTTCAATGATGAAGGCGTTGTTGTATTAGGATATGAAACTAAGCAATTTTATAATGATGTCACTCTTTTTTTATTAGGTTCCTATGCATATAATTCTGAAAAAGAAAGTAATGGTAAAATATACCTATATTGAACAACAGGAAAAACCCTTCCAACTGGCGACTATCCAATTACTCTTAAATTTTCAATTGAGAGATTTGAAGGAGATAGAAATTGGGCGTTACTTGAAGATGTTTCGTATGATGAAACGCTCCACATAATTCCATAATCGTAATTATTCACCAAAAACAATTTATAAGCCGTTGATTCGTTAAAATCTCTTGAAATATTTCAAGAGATTTTATTTTTCTTTTAGTATTTCTGAGCACAGCTCGCCATCCCCTAGTGAGATGTTTCCGAGAACAATGACAATAAAAAAATGATTTTATATAATGCAGTGGTGAAAATTAAATTCAATAATTGAGTTTATCCTTAATTTTTCAACAAGAACAAACTAAGGAGTTCCATAAAACTTATAAATTTAGAAAAGCAACAATTGTATTTTCTTTATTTTTAGGATTACTTTGTTGTTTGTGAATATTTATTGGTATTTTAGGCCAATGAGATATTATTCATTCGCTTGAAATTCAATCTATTAATTCAAACAACCAACTTACTGTATATGGAATAATAGCGTTAATTATTAACGGCCTCACTTTTATTGGAAGCTTTTTTTCTGTGCTTTTTACACTTTTGATGAAACCATTTCAAAAAGTTAAAGAAGACGCTAATAAAATTAAAAAATAACTTTTCAATACTTTATTTAATTTTTAAAAAATGAGTGCAAATGATGCACTCATTTTTTTCTGGCGGACAATAGCAGATTCGAACTGCTGCACCGTTTGACCGATCTAAACGCTTTCCAAGCGTTCCCCTTGAGCCACTTGGGTAATTGTCCATAAATTGGTGCACTCGACGAGATTTGAACTCACACATCATTAAGATACTACCACCTCAAGGTAGCGCGTCTGCCATTCCGCCACGAGTGCAATTATTAATAATTATAATTTTTTTTACAGATCATATTTACCAACAAAAAATTAATTTGCCAAGCAAAGTTAATTAAACGCTTATCTTTAACAAGCGATTCACAAAATAATTTTATGTAATTAAATTAAATAAAATTGGTTAAAATTGTCATAGTTTATAAATGAAGTGATTGATGCTAAATCTTTAGCACAAAGATTAAAACAAGTTCGTCAAGTGTAAAAATCATTTTCAGCTTATACACAAAAGCAAGTTGATAAAATTTTCTTTGCTGTTGCACATAAAGTGCGATTCCAATATTTGCATGTCCATATTCGTAATGATGTTAAACCATGACAATCGGGTTTTTAACATCATTGGTTATAGTACATGAACTTATTGTAATATTTTTTTTCTGCAAGGGGCGATTATCACAAAGATTATGTACTTATAAGTGATAATTTTAATAGTAAACGACATAGTCGTAAATTCAAGTTAAGTTATGTCTAGTATAAAAATGTGATTAAATCTAGTAGCCGAAATTTATCAATGAACTAGAGTAAATTAATTATTTAGTTAAAAAAGAACAAAGTAATTAAAACAAATAAAATTTCTTCTTGTCTTCTATAAACGATTAAAATAAAATAACTTTAGAATCATTTTTCTAATGCTTTATTTTATCAAAGCACATTTGTCGTCATTTGATCAATATCTAATTTAATTAAATTATCACGATCATTGATGTCATTAACTGTCCAACTATTAACAATTAAATTATTTTCATGTGCAAATTTAATTAAATCTCCACCCCCACTATCAAGTAATATACTTTTATCAACATCAATGTTTTGATGATTATAAACAGCACGATAAGCTTCGGCTAATGGATCTTGGTGTCCATAATCTCCTCAACATAACTTTTCAAATTTATTGAATAATATGTTGGCAGTTTTCGATATATCTGGTGCAGGATTTTCACAAGCATTTTTTAATTCGTGTCAATATGGTTGATCTGGCTTTGCGGTATCAAATACACTGCCATCAAATGCAATCACGGTACAATGGTTTGCTCAATCAACTTCGTTAATTTCATTAATCATTTCTAAAATTAATGTGCTGGCATAATCAGCTCCCCAAAACGAATTTTCGTCTTTAATTTCAATTACAGCCTCTTTGTTATGATTTTTACAAATCGTTAAATATTCTTTAAAGGTTGGAACGACATAATCCCCTGAAATACCATACGCATTATATTCATTGTTCAAAACGATTCAGTCGCCAACGTTTCCTACTGTTGGATCTAAATTTTCGCCACAATACCCAGTTCATAATTCTTTATCCTTAACTTGATTTAGTGTTAAGTCAGTAATTTTTGTTCCAGTGGTAGGGTTTCAAAGCAGATCATAAGCACTAGGTGTGGGGTTACAAACCCCAATTGAACCAGAAACACTCCCTGCTGCATCGCGTAAATTGCTATTGGTTTGACGAAATGGATTAATATCATGACTACAAACCAGCGGATGGTAACCGTTATCATCGTTCTTAGTCAAATAGATATCAGTCTCGATCCCCCACACGCTAGCAATTTCGCCAGCACCTTCAAAAGAATAACTAGTATTTTCAAAAAACCGTGAACTTAAACCGCGATGTAAGGCAAATTTTATTGCTTTAGTTGATGAACAACTCGTGGTTACAATCGCAAATGAAAATACCACCCCCACTGCAATCATTAAAGGTATTAACACATTTTTTACACTTTTTATTTTCATTGTGACATTTTTCACATACATTATAAATGGAAGTTATATTTTTAAAATAATTTTCCAAAAAATAAGCATCGTCTTAAATGAATGAGTTGAAAGGTTTTATATAATTGAACAAATGGTTAGGATAAATTTTAAAGGTAATAAATTAATTAAATCTGCCAAAAAATTAATTACTGAGAAAAAATATCGTGATTTAACAAACTTATTTGTTGCTGAATCTTATCGCATCATTACCACATTAATGCAAAATAACATATCTTTACGTAATTTAATAGTTTCGCAAGAGTCTCGTTATTTTCAAGCAGCCAAAACATTAGATCAAAAAGGAATTAATGTTGTTGTATTGCCACCTAATTTATTTAATACCCTCTCTTCATTAGCGACTTCAGATGGTTGAATAGGTATATTTAATAAACCTAAAAAAAAGTTTAATTTGTCTCAAAATGGTAAATATGTGCTTTTGAATAAAATTCAAAATCCAGGCAACCTAGGTTCTATCATTAGAACAGCTGCATGCTTTAATATTGATGGCATCATTATTTCTAATGATAGCGTAGATTTATATCATCCTAGTATTATTAGAGCAACTATGGGCAGTTGTTTTAGTCTACCAATAAAAATCGTTACGAACTTAGCCGATACTATTGAACAAATGAAAAAATATGGAATTATGATCCTAGGAACTGCACTCACTTCTCAAACTAAAGAATTAAAACAGGTATCTATTGCAAACCGAGCTTTTGCTGTGATTTTTGGGAATGAAGGTCAAGGTCTTAGTGAAGTTATATTAAAAATGTGTGATGAAGTTATTTCCATTCCAATTGACCGAAAAAAAATAGATTCATTGAATGTCTCTGTTTCTGCTGGGATTATTTTGTATCATTTATGCAACGGATCGTAATTAAGACTAATGATGTAGATCAGCGACTTGATAATTTTTTGAAAAAAGCATTTCCTAAATTATCATTAAATGCAATATACCGTCATATAAGAACTAAAAACATCAAAATTAATGACAAAAAATGTCAACCAGATTACCATTTACATTTAAATGATGTATTAAACATTTACATTAATGATGATTTACTATCAAAGCTCCCTACACATACAGATTTTTTACTAGCACCCGCAAATTTAAATATCGTCTATGAAGATGATAACATCTTAATAGTTAATAAACCAGTGGGGCTAGTTGTCCATCAAGATAAAACTAATACCGTTGATACTTTAATTAATCGAATTAAACATTATTTATACAACAAGAAAGTATGAAATTACCAACAGGAAAATACTTTTACACCATCGCTCATTCATCGCATAGACCGCAATACTAATGGTTTAATTTTAGCTGCTAAAAATGCTAAAAGTTTGCAGATACTAAATGCAAAATTAAAAACACATCAGATTGAAAAATATTATTTTTGTCAAGTTCACGGAATTATTAATCCACCGAATGGAGTATTAAAAGGTTTCTTAACTCGTAACCTTCAAACAAAAATTGTAAAAATTAGTCAACATCCAATTAATCGTCAATCACAAGAAATAATTACCGAATACCGCACTATTTCCCATGACAGAAATATAAGTTTACTAGAAATTAAATTAATCACTGGTAAGACCCACCAAATTCGTGCACACCTAGCTTCTATTAATCACCCAATTGTTGGTGAACAAAAATATACCACCCCACAATATTCTTATTTAAAACTAAAAAATCATCAACAATTGACAGCTTATAAAATAATTTTTAATTTTAAAACAGATGCTGAAATTCTAAATTATTTAAATCATAAAACATTTAAGATATAAATAACAATGGCTAATAAAACGATGTTGATTATTGTATGTGGTGGAACCGGTAGTGGCAAAACAACTATCGCTAACGAAATTAAGAAGATTTTACCAAAGCATATTACTTCGCAAATTATCTCCATGGATGAATTTTACAAAAGTCAAGAACACCAAGATAAAAATTTATATTTAAAAAATAATTTTGATCATCCTAATGCTTTTGATTGGGAACTAATTTATGATTTTTTAAACAAATTATTAAATAAAACTCTAGCAGAAATGCCAATTTATAACTTCGCTAAATCCGAAAGAACTACACAAACAAAAACAATTAATCCAACTGATGTCATTATTTTTGAAGGAATTCTATCTTTATATAGTTCTAAAATTAATGCTTTAGCCGAAATCAAAATTTTTGTAGATACACCAGATGATGAGCGTTTTATTCGCCGTCTGATAAGAGACAAAACAGAGCGCGGTCGTAATGATGAAAATATTATTGGCCAGTGACGTAACACTGTAAGAAAAATGCACCATCTTTTTGTCCAACCACTTAAAGCTGAAGCAGACATCGTTATTCCTTGATATAAAATGAATGAAACAGCAATTAGGGCAATTAAAGGAGCAATTGAAGCTTTATACAATAACCTAGAATCATCTAAACATTTTGATTAATTCTTCACAAACAAAAACTAAACAGCGTTGCATAATTACCCAATCTTTCCCTTAGTTTATCTATAAAAACATCACTAATTTTTTCTTGTTGGTAAAGCTTACATAAACCCTTGCGAATCCCGAAATCAGTGATCGGTAAAATATCAGTGCGAAAATAAGTAAAAATTAATATCATGGCAATCGTTCATTCACCTAAATATTTGTATTCAATTAAGACATCGTGAATGGCTTGATTGTCCATTTTTTCCATTTTTTTTAAATTAATTTTCTTATCGATTATCGCATAAGTGATTTTTTTAATTAATGATGCTTTTTGCGGCGACAAGCCAATTGTGTTCAATTGCTCAATTGATGATTTTGCAATTGAATGTTCATCCATTTTGGGAAAATTAAAAACTAATTTGTGTCAAATACTGTCAACTGCTGCACTAGTCAACTGCTGACTAATAATGGAATGAATAATGCAATGATAATGATTAGGCATGATTCGCACAGTAAATGGTTTACTTAAATCTAATAAATGCGCTAATTTTGGTTCGATGTTAACTAATTGATTGATTTGCTCTAATGGAATTGTTTTGTAAACAAAGAACTTTCGCATGTATAAAATTATAACCTTATAATGAAATGCTCTATAAAGACATATGATAGAACGTTATTCGCGTAAAGAAATGGCCAACATTTGAACATTGGAAAATAAATTCAATGTTTATTTAAAAATTGAAATTTTGGCATGTGAAGCTTGAAATAAATTAGGAATTGTCCCATACAGCGACTTACAATCGATTCGTAAAAAGGCTAAATTTAATTTATCTCGCATTGGTGAAATTGAAAAGATAACCCATCACGACATCATTGCCTTTACTCGTAGTGTAAGTGAATCATTAGGCAAAGAAAAACAATGAATTCATTATGGATTAACTTCAACTGATGTAGTTGATACAGCCAATGCTTATTTAATTAAACAAACTAATGCCATCATTTTACAAGACTTGAAATCATTCTGTAAAACTTTAAAAAATAAAGCTATTAAATATAAAAATATACCATGTATCGGTCGTACCCATGGTGTCCATGCAGATATCACCAGTTTTGGTTTGAAATGGGCACTTTGATATGATGAAATGCAACGCAATCTTCAACGATTTTCAAATGCGTGCAAAAATATTGAGGTCGGTAAATTATCTGGTGCCGTCGGTAATTTTGCAAATAACGAACCTTTTATTCAAGAATATGTTTGTAAACAATTAAAAATTGGCGAAGCCAATATCGCTACGCAAGTTGTCCAAAGAGATAATCATGCTGAATATTTTGCTACATTAGCACTAATCGGTTCTACCGTTGAAAAAATTGCTATGGAAATTCGTCATTTACAAAGAACTGAAGTACATGAAGTAGAAGAAGCATTTTCGAAAGGACAAAAGGGATCATCGGCTATGCCACATAAGCGCAATCCAATTGCAAGTGAAAATATGTGTGGATGTGCTCGAGTCTTACGAGGTTATATGCTAACTGCCTATGAGAATGTACCTTTGTGACATGAACGTGATATTTCTCACTCTTCTACAGAACGAATTATTTTTCCAGATGCTACCATTTTGCTAGATTACATGCTGCATCGATATACTGAAGTCTTAGAAAATCTCGTAGTTTACCCCAAAATTATGTTAAATAATATTTACTTGACTAATGGAATTATTTTTGCACAACGTATTATGAATCAACTGATTACTAAGGGATATAGTCGTGAAAAAGCTTATGATTTAATACAACCAATTGCCATGCATGCATACAATCAGCAACTACCATTTAAAGATTTACTATTAAATAATACTGTCATTACTAAATCACTAAATGCCAAAGAAATTGATGACTGCTTTAAACTTGGTTATTATTTTAAAAATATCAATTATCTTTATAAAAAAGTTGGTATCTAATGTCAGAAATATTATTGGGTTGCCATGTTAGCATGAGCAAGCCTGATTATTTATTAACCAGCGCTCAATTAGCAGTAAGTTTTGGTGCCAATACATTTATGTTTTATACAGGCGCACCACAAAATTCCGTTCGTATTCCAATAGATCAATTAAAAATTTCAGAATTCCGTCAATATTTAACAGAGCACAAAATTAATATTCAAAATTTGGTCGTGCATGCTCCATATATTGTTAATATTGCATCAGATGATCGTTTCAAAAAAATAATGGCGGTTCGAATTCTTAAAGAAGAAATTAAACGTACCGAAAAAATTGGCTGTAAGTATCTAGTTTTACATTCTGGTAATGCAATCGGAATCAGCAAAGATATCGCCATACAAAACGCAATTGATAATCTTAATGAACTTAATCAATTTAATAAAAATGTAATTATTTGTTTAGAAACAATGTCTGGTAAGGGAACAGAAATTGGTAGAAATTTTGATGAGTTAACCAAGATTATCCAAGGTGTTAAAAATAAAAAATTAATTGGTGTGTGTTTAGACACATGTCATATTAATGATGCTGGATATGATCCAAAAAAAATTGACGATGTACTAAATCAATTTGAAAAAATTATCGGTTTGAATTATTTAAAAGTAATTCATTTAAATGATTCAAAAAACACTTTAGGTGCGCACAAAGATCGACACGAAAATATTGGTTATGGCACTATAGGCTTTGATACTTTATTGAAATATGTTTATGATGAACGCTTAAAAAATATTCCTAAAATTTTAGAAACTCCATGATGGAATGATAAACCTTTATATAAAGAAGAAATCCAAGTATTGAAAAATAAACAATGGGTAAATTATCGTACTTAATAAATAAATTATGTAGATCTTAGGTGTAAATGTAGACACTTTAATTGGTACAGCTTAAGTCCTAAAGGCGGAGAAGAAGGTGATGTGCGAATTTATGAGTCAGAAGAATATAGCACCCAATTAACTTTGCAAACGGTTCCTAACACCGTCAATCAAAAAGTTTTGTAAATAGTCATTACACTTAAGAGTGGTAGTTTTGAGACCCAAATGTATTACGATTTTCTCTTTTTTAAATAGTAAAGAAGATTTTTGAATTTTATAAACAACTAATACGTTTGATAAAAGTTGAATACGAATTTTGAATTCAGTAAATATTTGTAAATAATTTGTAGATTTTTGTAAAAGATCAGCGACTTTGTCCCACTAATTATAGCTGCTAGAAATTACAACTTTTTCATAAATTTCGTTCGGAGTAACACGATATTGCTTTTTAAATATTAAAAAGTCATTCAATT
>JAISPD010000025.1 GCA_031275175.1 Mycoplasmataceae bacterium | reverse complement strand
CGTGAGAAAAAGGTGGGGTAGAAAACTTTAATAGTTTAATTAGACGAAAGTTTCCAAAAGGAACAAACTTCGATGAAATTAATGATTGAGAAATTCAAGAGGCTGTAGATTGAGTTAACAATATTTATCGTGGCTCATTAAACTATTTATCGGCCAACGAAGTGTATAATAAGTGGGTTCAAGTTAATTGCTAACTTTAGAGTTAACTTCGGGCTTTCTTTATGTTTTAGTCTATACAAAGATTATACTAGTCCAAAACCAATTGGTAACTCTCCAGGAATCTTATTTAGTTTTAGTCTATACAAAGATTATACTAGTCCAAAACTCGGCAGTAATTGATACATCTATACCAGTTGTTTTAGTCTATACAAAGATTATACTAGTCCAAAACTGACAGTAGTGGCGTAATGAAAGTCCAAATGTTTTAGTCTATACAAAGATTATACTAGTCCAAAACAAATTTTAAAAAGAGCGGAATTAAAAATCCGTTTTAGTCTATACAAAGATTATACTAGTCCAAAACAGAAGTTGAGTTATATGAAGGTGCAGAAGTGTTTTAGTCTATACAAAGATTATACTAGTCCAAAACATAATTCTTGTGGTGTTGGTGATTGAAGTTGTTTTAGTCTATACAAAGATTATACTAGTCCAAAACCTCAAATGCTAAAATTTTTGCACTATCTTTTCTAGTGGATCAGTTTCATCTCTCTTAACAAAATAGTCTTCGTTTTGAACCACTTCATGAAAAGCATTTTCTTTTTGAATAAGTCATACTTCATTGTATTTCTTCGAAAACATTTCACTTCATTTACTAATATCAGATATAATTAAGAAAGTTTTCACTTTATTAATAAGTTTTTTAACAATAGAAAAATCTAATCAGTCATCATCAAAAATAATCAATACCAAATCTTTGTTCTGTTTTAATGTTTCATCTAAAATAAAATTAAAATCCTTGTTGGTCATAAATTTTTCTTTATTTATAGAAATGGAAGAAAAAATTATTTTATTTATCAAAAATTCCAAATCTACTAATTTTGCGGATAAAATTGATTCAAAATTTTTTGATAAAAAATTTGTTATTTTTTCTGTATCTATAATATCTTGATTTTCATCAATTAATTTATTAGTTCATCTAGATAAAATGTTTGAAGAATTGAAAGAAAGATAATTTGAAACTTTTGAAATTGGATTAATTAATAAAGTTTTATTTAATTCAATTTTAATTCCGTTTAATACGATGCTTATTTCGTTATTTAATAGCATTTTATAAAACGAAAACATATCATTACATTTAATTATTTTAAAACCATCATAATTAAACGGAAATTTTTGGTTGCGAAAATTAAGAATATCCATATTTAAATAATCACATACCTTTTTGCTGAATTAATATCTTCGTTTAGAGATTTCTCTCCCAAAATTATTTTTATATTTTGATATTGATGTTCGGTAACATTTAATATGCGTATATTACCATATTTCGGTATTGCTCCTTGAAGTTTTTGAATTTCACTCACCATCTTAGTTTGAAAATTTATTATTTTACAATAGACAGAAAATTGTAACATTATTCATCCATGTTTAATCAATTCTTTGTGAAAAATAGCATATGCTTTTTTATCAGAAACAGTTTCAGCTGGCAAATCAAAAAATAATATCATTCTCATAATTTTAGTATTCATCATAATTACATTGAATGATTAAAATTTTAAATAGAAGAAAATTTGTTACATAAAGATCTATTGCTCTTGAAATATAAACTTTTTGAGCATCAATATTAACTTGTTTTGTAAATAATTCAATCAGATTGCGTTTGATATCTGGCGAAAGCATTTTAATATTGCTTTTATTAATTATTTTATAAATGCAACAGTCAACAATTGTTCTAAAAATTTCCATCAAATCTGTTGCTAATGCAAAATGATTAGAAAACGATTTATGAAAAACAGCAACTCGCATGTCTAAACCAAATTTAACACACGATTTAGCAACATATGATAACAAAATAGCATATCCAAAATTTAATAAATGATTTATAGGGTTTAATTCATCATCTCTACTAAATTTATTTCCAAATAATGTAGATCAATATAATTTTGATGCGTGTCCTTCTCTGTTTGATTTATCATAAAATAGAACTTCATTTGCATAACTAATTAGTATTTTACTTTCATTCGTAAATTGAAAATATTTTAGCAATGTAGCTTGCTGAAATATTTTTAAGCTAATATTTTTTTGTCAATATTCGCCTTTTTGTGCTTCTGTTCATTTAAATTGCTTTTGTAAAATTTTTAAAGAATTATAGTTACCAGAAATTGGTAATATAAGTGCGCACGGAACGTGTTTCTTATCACAACATATTACCAATATATTTCGGAGTGATAATTCTGCTATTAATTGTTGTGATAATGTAACGTACAAATTATCTAATAGCAAAACATCAATGTCATTCAAAGGAATGGTGTATTTTTGGTCATTTTTAAAAATCAGTAAATTACCTATAAAAAGTTTCAAACGCTCTGCTGTTTCTATTTCAATAATTTTTCAACCCACTCTTAGATTATAAAATAAAAATGTACCTCATGGGTACATGCTTAAGGCATAAAGCCTAATTGTGGATTAGTATAATCTTTGTATAGACTGTCTTAAATTCAAAGATTCAAGACAATTTATTATACATATATATTTCCTAAAATGTCAATATGAACTTTTTTATATTTATTTTCAATAAAGATCTTAGATAAAGAATAATATTGTTGGGGTTTATCTTCTTTTTTTACAATACTTTTTAATTGTATACTTTTAAAATTAAAATGATAAGATGATAGTTCATAAATTTCTTTATCTTTGTCTATGAATTTTTCTCCTTTATATCATGTATCTATTAATTTTAATTTGCAATCCTGCTTTGTAATTTCTTTTAATAGCGAATCTACTTTATTCTCGTCAACTGTAATTTTTCCATGGTCAATTTTATTTACCAAAGCATTGATTGGAAAAACCCAATATTTGCCATTCAAAGAGTACACACGCATCTGCGTCCATTCCAAATTATCGAACATTCCTATTCTGTTTTTTCTTGAGTGAGCAAGTTTCTCGTTTTTTAAAGTTTTCCAAAGAAGTTTTTTACCATTTACTACATAGCGCAAAAATTTAATTCTAATAACTTTTTCATTGTTTAGCGGAATGTAAACATAGTCCGGATTATTTATTTTGTATATGTCACTCATATATGAGATAAACGGATTCACATTGCCTTGTTTTTCGCTAGAATATTGTTCATAAATTTTGATTAATATATTTAACATTATTTTGTTGTCTATACGAAGTTCTGAAAATTCTTTTTTCAAAAACCATTTATCGAACAATTTTTTATGTTCTTTACCATAATCTTTAAAAATATGAATTTTACTTATTACTTCAACAGTGCCATTTTTCTCATTTATTTTACCTGAATATAAAGTGTCTGCATGTAATGCTTTTGTGGGGTGCTTTATTAAAGGAGTTGAATATCTAAAGGAATCACTTTCATGCAAAGTTTCTTTTATGTGTGCCTGACCAACAATTTTTCGTAAATCATTATAATTAAAAATGATTTCACCCGTCCCATGGTTAATTAAACTGCCGTCTTCTTCTATTACTCCAGGGTGTTGAACAGATCAACGCATTTTATCTATAGTTGTTTTTGGGAGCATACCAACTATCGAACAACAAACCGCATCAACGCCGTGGTGTGAATAAAATTTGCGATCCTTGTTAACCTTTAATATTTTAGAACGAATAAAGTTTGTAAATTTACCATTTGAAATGATTATTTTAATTGAAGTGTTTTCATAAAATTTTTGTAAAAATTCTGATAACAGACACGAAATGTAACCAGTGTCTGTAATATTTCTCGCAACAAAGCCAAGTGCGTCTTTATTTAATGGTGTAACTCTTGATAAATTAGAATATTTTTGCTGGCTTATCATGTGATTTTTAAGTAAATTATCCCAATATTGTTTTTTTATCTTTTCAAATTTAGTGCCTAAAAATTCATATGGTGTCATGATACCTTTATTTTTATTATTGTCTAAAGTAGTAAGGACTTTATTATGAGAAGTATTATCACAGGTTATGGATTTTGCCAAAATATGATCAATATGCATATTAACATTATTTATAACATCCTGTATTTTTAATGGTTTACCTGTGTATATATCTTTCCCATCTTGACTATCAAACAAAGCTAATCGATATATTGTTGCTTCGTCAAAATTTTGATTTTTAATTTCATATTTTTTATACTTTTTTTCAATTTTCTCTTTTCGTTCTTTATTGATTTTTTGTAACTCACTTTCCAATTTTCGTTGTTCCTTTGAATTTGTTGCTCTTGGTAATTCAATAACTATATTTGTATCTACATTTTTATCAAGTTTTAATTTTGACAATATTTTTATGAATTCCCAACAGCTTCGTTTGACGCTTGGTGAAAGAATTTCATTCGCAACATTTTTCAAAAACGCTTGCTTGAATGACATATTAGAGTAATCTTCTTTTTGTAAAATTTTTCTATTCAAAACAAAATTTGATAAAATTTCTCCTGACGAAGACTTAAATAATAACGGTATAAATTCATTTAATGCTTTAATTGATAGTTTTGCAGTTCTCGCTTGACAACTTATTCCATTTTTTTCATCTAAAAGCTGTTTAATGACATCACTGGTATGTCCTTGTTTTTGCAAAAATTCTTCTTTTTCACTTTTGTTTGGTATTTTAGATAAATTAAATATTAAATCATTAATAACATTTAATTGTTTTACGTTTTTTCACGGAAAAAATTCACAAGGATTAAAAATTTTATAATATGTTCTAATGTTTTTACACTCCTCATTTATTTGCCTTAAATTTAAGGCATTTTTAAGATCTTTACTATTTGAAAAATAGTCTGAAAATTGTGAATTTAAATTCCAAATTAACTTACTAATTAATGATAACGAAGGTTTTTTATTGTCTAAAATAACCTCTTTAAGAATATTTTCTTTTTCTTCTGGAGAAATTCTTCACTCCTCAATCCCGTCTATTCTTAGGTTATTCAAATTAGTTAATATGTTAGACATCTCAGCAGAAGCTGATTTTGCTAAAGAACGCTTTTCTTCGGGATAAATGATGCAGTGACCAATATTTTTATCTCAGAGCGTTTCGTTTTTACCCTGATTTATATTTTCAAAGCATAAACCATATTTTGTCTGAGTAAATTTATTTCCTGGTCCATATGCATAGGAACGATTTCTTTCAAAAATTTGCATATATTGCTTCTTAAAATCACTTGTCAAATTTTGTTTAGAAAGAAATAGTAAAATTTCCTTCTTCCATTGATCACGAGAAAAAGCGTTATTTATTACAGAGCCTTTAATAAAACCTTGTTTTTCATAACTATCTTTTTGTATTTGGCTTGGCAATTTATCAACTTTGGTATTCAAAACAAGATTTTCAACTTCAGTACTATCTTTATGAAAAGTTAATCCTCTGTGTTTCAAGTAATGGAATAAACAAAAAATCAATTCACCGATAGAAAGTTTCGCTAAACAACCGTTAAGTTTTAATTGATACGGAATAGCATTAACGGCGTTAATCATCTGATAAAAATCAGTATCGGTAGATATCAACTTTTCGCGAATTAATAATTCTAAAAAATCTCTCCTCCTGTTATTCCTTCTTTGAACTCTTCTTCTAGTATGGCGATATTCACGTCGTGACTTATTAATTGGTAATCCGCTTTTGGCATCACACGCATCTTTAAAACGATGAATAATGATTGGACGCTTCAATTTCATTTTTTCATCAAGAATTGCTATCGCATTAGAGGTTGGCCCAAGATCTATACCTATGTTAATTTTTGCCATGGCTTAATTTTAACTCTATTTTAGTTTTATAAACCCGTTTTTCTGTAACTATTCACCGAGAAAGTTTTGCGTCCACACACACAAATGCTGATAAATCAATCTTTTAACTGCGAAAAGATAGTGTATACAATTAAATGTATTTAGCAAAAAGTTTTTATTTTTTTTAAAAATATTTTCATTTTTTTATGAAAAATATTAAATTAATCTATTTTTAAGTTCTGAATATAACAACAGATTAATGAAAACTAAATTGATTCAATCAAACTTGATTAATAGCTATTCATAAATTAATTTGTCGCTTATTACAAGTTTTAAAAAAACTATAGATTAGACTAAATGCTACTACATGGTTTCAATCTCTGAAGGAACCCGATACTTTCATTTTTGTTTTAACATGTCTAAAATCTCGTTCAATCATATTGTTAGTATAAGGTACATCGCATTGTACAAAGGCTAAGTGTTGTTCTTTATGAAAAAGTGAGTTATTTCAAGTTGTTACGTTTGAGTACGTCTTCAATCCCATCCAAGCGAGTTTCAAGTTTATCTAAACGAGTATCAATCCCATCCAAGTGAGCGACAATTGGCTTTATAAGGCCTCTTGCATTGCTCGAGCAAATCAAGCGGGGACTTTAGGTCCACTTGTTGGCTGAATTTCAACAACGATCTCGTCGCCGACATGTTTAGGGTCTTTATCGTATTTAGTAATTTTTACTTGCTTCATACTCATACATTATACTTCATACTTAAAAGAATCATCGTGATTAGCGGCTAACATTCTAAAGGGGTTTACTTGACCGCGCATAGGAAAAGATTAAATGGTGAAATGTCTTATAGTACATCAACTATAATTCAGCAGTCAAGCATAAAGTGTTGCATTTGGATTTAAAACTTGCGTTATAAAAAATATGAAATTTATATTGATCTAATAGGCAAAATTAAAGATAAATAATTGGGGTCTTTTAAATCTTTAACAAAAAAATGTTTATTCGCTTCTGTGAATTCAAAAAGTATTTCGTCATTTTCAACATTTTTAATTAAATTAGATAAATATTTAATATTAAAAGAAACGTTTATGCTTGTTAGTCCACTATATTGTTTGATTTTAATTTCTTCATAAGAACTACCATACTCAATACTCTTGCATGATATTTTTAATAAATCAGTATTTATGTTAAATACTATTGTAGGTTTTTTGTCGGTGCTCGCCAATATCACTCCACGATCAATGGCTGCAGAAATTTCTTGCTTGTTCACTAAAAAATGTAATTTTTGCGTGGTTTCAATTGCTTTAATTGCTGATGGATAATCACCCTCTAGAAGACGACAATTAAGTATGCAATTGTTTAATTTAATTATTAAATGATTGTTTTTGGTGTAAAAAACAATCTTGTTGTCTTTGGTTATTAATTCTTGCAACGTTCTTAATATATCAACACCGATCACAATTTTAAATTTATTTCCGGTGTATGGTGTTTTAATGTAAGAAAGGTGGTGACCATCCGTTCCCACACTTTCTAAAAAATCATTTAATCTTGTTGAATCAAATAAAATTCCGTTAAGTGGTGTGACACGATCAAATAATGGGTTGGTAGTATTAATTAATTTATTAATGACTTTTTGTAGATGAGGATTGGGTATTTCGCATTCATTGTAATTAAGAACATCAAAATTAATCAATGGATAGTTTACATTATCTAGTAAATTTAAATCCGAAGAAAATGTGGGAGTTGAAATTCTTACAATCGAATTGTCCACAACTTCAAAATTAACTTGTACATCTTTAAGTTTGGTTATGATATTGTAAAAAAGTTTTCCGTAAATTAAAACATAACCATCTTTGTGGATTGTGAGATTTTTAGTTGTGGATTTAATTGATAAATTATTATTAGAGCTAATGACTATTAGTTCGTTATTTTTACATTCAATTAAAATTCCAGTTAAGATGTGGTTTATATTGTTATTGTTAATAATTCCACACGGTGTTTTTAAGAGGTTGATTAGTTCATTTTTTTCAATTGTAAATTTCATATTTTAGTTTATATTTATATTTATTTATTATTATATTGTTTTGTTGGAAAGTGGGAAATTTTTAAAAACTCAATCAGGATAAAGGTTTGTCATAGCTATTTTTCCCCACATTATATTTTTTTGTATAGTTGGAAGATAAAAGCTTTTAACCCATCATCCTTTTTTAAAATATTATCTATTTTATTAATACCCTCAATGACGGTAGTGTGGTCTCTTTGGAAGAAACTACCAATTTGTTCAAATGGCATGTTAAATTTGTGACGCAAAGCATGCATACAAATATGCCTAACCAAAGTTATTTGTTTAGTTCTTAATTTAGATTTCACAAGATCACTTTTAACATTGTATGCTTTGCTAATTTGTTCGATAACTAAATTAGGATCAACATCATACCCCATTTCTTTTGCCGATGCATCGTTTTCTTGTTCAACACATTGTTGAATAATGTCTACACCAATAATAGCGTGCGGTGGTAAATTATTAACAGCGAAAAACAAAATTAGATGCAGATATCCTTCTAGTTGGCGAATATCTCTTATGTTGCGACGAACAATGTAGGCGACAGCGTCTTTGGTAAGAACAAAACCATCTCCTATATCTTTTATTTTTTCTTCCAAAATTTTAGTTATAGAATTTAAATCTGGTTTTTCAATTTTAATAGTTAACCCTGATGAGAACCTAGATTTCATACGATTTTCAAAATTTTCTAAATGATTAGGAGCTTTATCGGAAGTCATTACTAAGGTAGTATTGTTATTGATGTTAAAATTAAAAATGTTAAAAAAAATCTCTTGTATTTTTTCTTTTTTAGATAAAAATTGAATATCATCAATCAACAATAAATCAAACTGATGATATTTATATTTGATATTTTCTACAACAAGACCACCACCAATTAGAGCGCTATAAACTTCTCTAATAAATTCATCGATCATAACATATCGAACTTTTTTATCGGGGTATAATTTGGAGTACTCATTCCCAATAGCGTGTAGCAAATGAGTTTTACCCAATCCCACTCCTCCACTTATAAAAATGGGGTTCCAGTGATTTTGTTTAAAAATAGATTGTGCAGCATGATAAGCAGTTTTATTAAAATCAGTAACGACAAAATTATCAAATGTGTAATTCTTGTTTAAGTTATTAACATTACTTACAACAAAAGGAGTTGTGGGAGATGTGGGATCGTTAATAATTTGAAAAACCACATCTACATTACTATTTAAATGTTTGCTAATCGTTTTATCAATTAGTGCCTTGAAATCATTAGTTAATATTTGTTTAGCAAACATATTTTTAACATTTAAAAAAATTTTATTATTTTCAAAATGTGAAATTTGTAAAGTTTGAATAAATTCATTTCAAAAAGTGTCGTTGCTAATAGAACTTTTTATATCAATTTTTGTTTGTTCTAAAACTTTCTGAATTGTTTCATTATTAATATGTTGTGTCATGGGGGGGATTAATAATAAAATAAATTATCACTTATGTAAACAAATGTTTTAAAACAATCTAAGCTAATTTATTTTGTTTTTTGAGTGTTTTGATAGTGCGAGCGGAAATTTTTACACGTTTTGAAGAATTTTTTCCAGTCTTTAGATTAACGGTTTGTAGGTTAACATTTCAAACTCTACGAGAATGATTTAATGCATGGCTACGTTTGTTACCACGCAACGGACCCTTATTACTAATTTGATCAATACGACTCATAATTCACTAATTATAAGGATTTTTATTTTTAGTTATAATGATTTTCAAAGAAACAAATGAAAACAAAAGTAATGGTTATTTTTGGTGGTGTGTATAGTTCCTTGGGCAAGGGTATTATTGCTTCCTCTATTGCGAGAATTTTAACTGAAATGGGAAACAAAGTTTCTGTAATGAAATTTGATCCTTATTTGAATGTAGACCCCGGAACACTTAGTCCTTTACAACATGGTGAAGTATTTGTGACTCAAGATGGTGGAGAAACAGATTTAGATTTAGGTAGTTATGAACGTTTTTTAGGTCGTAAAATTACTAAACTTTCCACAATTACAAGCGGTCGTATTTATAAAGAGGTGATTGGAAAGGAACGTGCTGGCGGTTACAACGGTAAGACAGTTCAAACCATTCCTCATGTTACAGATCAAATAAAAAGCAAAATAACTGACATCATTAAAGTAGAAACGCCAGATTTTTTAATTATCGAAGTTGGCGGGACGGTTGGTGATATTGAATCAATTCCCTTTGTAGAAGCTTTAGGACAATTCCGTGGTGAATATGGTAGAGACGATGTGTTATTTATTTTATGTTCACCACTTATAAATGTCATAACTAGTGGAGAATTGAAAACCAAACCAACCCAACATGCAGTTAAAACCATAGGTAACATGGGTGTTATTCCGGCAATGTTGGTCTTGCGTAGTGATGTGGCGATTGATAAAGGGACCACTGAAAAAATTGCGATGTTATGTCACATTTCATCAGAAAATATTTTCAAATCATTAAATTTACCATCTGTATATTATTTGCCGACAGAACTATATAAACAAGGGATTCAAAATGCAATTTATAAGTATTTTGGTCTTACCATTTCTCCCAAACAAAATATTAATAAATGAAATCGTTATGTGAATAAAATCAAAAACATCAAATCTAAGATCAAAATAGCGATAGTTGGTAAATATAACGATTTGCACGACTCTTATTGTTCACTTGTAGAATCTTTGAAACTAGCGGCATGGGAGAACAACTGTAATGTGAACATTCATTGGGTTAATTCAAAAGAACTAGAGGAACCTAATGTAAGCATGAAAAAAATTTTTCGTGGTTGTCATGGTGTTTTAGTTCCGGGAGGATTTGGCAGTCGCGGGATAGATGGTAAGTTACAAGCTATTAAATATACTCGTGAAAATTTAATTCCTTATCTTGGTATATGTTATGGTATGCAAATTGCGACAATAGAGTTTGCACGTAATGTTATGGGTTTAAAAAATGCTAACACTACAGAAATAGATCACAACCCACCATATAAATTATTTGATTACATTGATGGACGCATGCGATTGGGAGAACAAGCTTGTGAGATAACTGACCACAATTCACTCGCTTATAAACTGTATAAGAGCAACTCCATCAATGAACGACATCGTCATCGTTGAGAATTTAATAATGCTTTTGTGCCAATGTTTGAAAAGGCGGGATATAAATTTTCAGCATTTTCTGCCGATAAAGAAAAAACTGTAGAAATAGCAGAAATTCCTAGTCATCCTTTTTATATAGGCGTACAGTTCCATCCAGAATTTAATTCTTGGCCTGGCAAACCCGACCCAGTTTTTGCAGGATTTATCGCGGCCGCTATTCATCACGAAAAGCAATAAACTCTTTGTAATAAATATCCATATATTTTTGCACTACATTTTTTCTAAATAAGTACAAAAATTTTTTGAAAGTATTAACTAGAAGAGTAAATATTTATACTTGTAAATACTGTTACAATTTATGAGAAAAACAAAAAGTACATTATTTATTTTTATCAGCTTAGCAGTTCCTTTTATTGTTCCCACAACTTTTTTAGTTATATCGTGCACTAAAAAAAATACAGAATCGTTTGAAATAATAGGTGCATCCAATTTTTATCACTATACATATGATGATGCAAAGCATTCTAAACATTTTTTAAATGATGCGACAACAAATCCTTTTAAATACATTGCGTTAAAAGATGTTTGCGAAAGCTTTTTGTACAGTGATTACTCAAAGACGCCAGAACAAGGTATTGGTGGGAATGCCAATTGTGTAGATTATGTATTGAGAGTTGAAATTACAATGGGCAAAAATGATGTTATTCATCACTTTAGATACATCTGTATGTTCACATATTACACCACAGACCCTAATAGCATAAATTTTATTTTTGTAGATTTTGCGAACACCAAAGACATTTATTTTCATATTACAGAAAGAGAATATCTTTGTCCTAGTAAGAACGGTGTGGGTTTTATTTTGGGAAATCATGAATTAAGTGATCCAACTCCATGCTTAAGTGGGTATGCTAAAGGATGGGAAGAATCTGACGTTCACAAAACTGAGATAAGTGGTGTAGGTTCATCTTTAAACGATCATTATTTTAATTGAAAAGATAAATAATGTGTTAATATATTAATCCTATAAATTATTCTACAAGGAGACAATATTGATATGTTTGCAATTTTTGAAACAGGTAGTAAACAATACAAAGTATCTGTGAATGATGTCATTTATGTAGAAAAAATTGATGGTAAATCCAACGACAAAGTTGAGTTTGATAAAGTACTCATGGTTGATACAGACATTGGTACTCCTTTTCTTGCTAACACTAAAGTAATTTGTGAAATTCAAAAACAAGGTAAACGCGAAAAACTTTTGATTATTAAGCACATTAGTCAAAAACATCATACTAAAAAACAAGGGCACCGACAACCATACACTAAATTGTTGGTAAAGGAAATTAAGAGGTAATATGGCAAGCAAAAAAGGTGTTGGTTCAACCAAAAACGGCCGAGATTCCAATCCCAAATATTTAGGTGCAAAATTAGCTGATGGACAGTTTGCTAAACCAGGCATGATTATTTATCGTCAACGAGGTAACAAAATTTATCCAGGGAAAAATGTGGGACAAGGCAAAGACCATACATTGTTTGCTAGAGCGCAAGGGATTGTTAAATATCTTCGTTTTGGTGACAACAAAATCAAAGTGGAAATCACAACCAAACAATAGTTCACAAATTCTTTTATCACACAACGTCATATAAACACCTTAGTGGTTACCTAAATTAATTACTAATGTTATAATTGTGATCATGAGTTCCGCAAAATTTGTATCTGTAAAATCTTTGATTGAAAAATTTAATTTTGATGTGTTATGTAAAGGGAGCTCCCAGAATAAAATAAAAATTCCTAGTTTAAATCGAACGGGGGTGGAATTAGCATCCAAACACAAAGTGTTTGATAACATCATTTCTGCCGTATTATGAAGTGGTAACGAAAGTAAATTTTTATCTCAATTAAGTAAAAAAAAAATAATAGATTCCATGCAAAACGTTTTACGATTGAAACCACCGGTTATTATAATAACCAAGGCTTTCGCTCATGCTACATCATTATTAAAAATTGCTAAAAAATATACGACAACTATTTTGTTCTCACCAATGCCATCCGCACAACTATATGTAACCGTAGCGGCATGAATTAATGAACAAATGGCGGTATTTAAAACCGTTCATGGCACACTTATAAGCGTATATGGCGTAGGGGTATTACTACAAGGTGAATCCGGTGTGGGTAAATCAGAAGTGGCATTAGAATTGGTACGTAAGGGGCATCTTTTTATAGCAGACGATGCAGTAGACGTGGTAAATTTAGCGGATCGATTATTAGGTAAACCTAACGCAATAGCAAATAAGTTTATTGAGGTTAGAGGACTAGGTATTTTGAATATTCCGCATATGTTGGGCATTGAAAAAACGCAAGATTTTTCCAACATAGATGTTATTGTAGAATTAATCGTTGATGATAAAAAAATTTTACAATTTGAAAGAGTGGGTAGCACTTTAAAAACTAAAGAATTAGAAAAAGTGAAAATTCCATACTATCGCTTGCCAGTTACACCAGGTAGAAAAATGTCAGATTTAATTGAAACAGCAGTGATTGATTTGAAATTAAAACAACATGGTTACAGCTCTGCCGACGATTACATAACCAATTATAAAAAGGTAAATAAGCAACATGAATAATGAAGAAATAAATAGCGCTGTTTCGTCTCGTTTTGATATTTTAAATGATCGCAACGCGATGTGAAAATGACTAATTGTTTCTGGAGCGGCTGTAATTTTGCTACCTTTATTAATATTTTTAATAAATGTTTTGGCGTTAAGAACGCCAGATAAAATTGCGTTTTCTATTGGCAGTATAGATGTCGCTTGGTATGGGATTTTTATTTTTATTGGTTTTATGGGAGCCATTTTTATTTCTTGTATTAAATTATGACAACTTTATAAAGTGTCCATCGATCCCTTCTACTGATTTTGTTTAATGGGGATTCCCACAGCAATATTAGGCGCACGTTTGTGATCTTGTATATTAGGGGATGCACATTGAGCAGATTTTTTAGATTTTAAAACAGGAGGTTTGGCTATAGAGGGGGGCGTGGCTTTAACTGTATTATTAGCATGTTGGTGGTTCCCCTTCATTCTTAAATATCCGAAATATCAAGTGCGTGATTTTTCCGTTGAACCCAATAAAGTAAGACAAGTTACTTTTTTAGCATATGTTGATGCGATTGTACCAGCCATACTCATTGGTCAAATTATTGGACGATACGGAAACTATCAAAACCAAGAGTTATATGGGAATCCTATCAAGAATCAAGCATTTGCAACTTTTATACAACATTGGTTTCCTTTAATGGACAATCCACCAGGAGCCTCACCCGGCGTAGCCCAACCATTATTTCTTTATGAGAGTTCTCTTAATTGAATTGGATTAGTATTAATTTTCTTTGTGGGTGAATACATTCCTAAGAAAAAAGTGGGGGACTTGGGATTTATTTATTTTGTATGATATGGTGTACTTAGATTGTGTTTAGAACCTCTCAGAATTCACACCTTTACTTTTTGGCCTACCTATTTGATGTCTAGTTTATGAGTGTTTGCTGGGATTGTTTTATTGATTTTAAGTCACACACTATTTAAACGTGCGCGAAGTTATAGTTTTGTCAATTCCATTAAAAATAAAAAACTAACAAAAAAAACAGATGATGAAATGTTGTATTATTTAGGGAGATAAATTATGGGTTTAGAAACATTAACAGCAAGTGATGCAAACACATTCGATATTCTTGTAATAGGAGCGGGACCGGCGGGTTTGACTGCAGCCATTTATGGTGCCAAAGCCAATCTCAAGGTAGGTTTTATTGAATATGATGTTCCCGGAGGGAAGATAGTCAATTTACCGAATATTACTAATTACCCAGGATATAAAGCAGTGAACGGAGCAGACCTTGCTCTCAATATGTACACCCAAGCAACTGAATCTGGAGCCATTTATATTTTTGGCAAAGTAACGGGAATTACAAAACGTCAAAATTATCATGTCGCTTTTTTAGAAAATGGCGTGAATTATTTTGCTAAATCAATTATTTTAGCCACTGGGACGACCGAAATTAAATTAAATGTTCCTGGCGAGAGTGAATACACGAACAAAGGTGTGTCATATTGTGTTTTGTGCGATGGGATGTTGACTAAAAATAAAAATTCAGTTATTTTTGGCAATAGTGATATTGCTATTTTGGATGCTATTTATTTAGCGGGTATTTCTCGCAAAGTTTATTTGGTTACTAAAGAAGCCAAAATTAATGCCGACCAAATATCTGTTCAAATGTTAAAAAAATATCCAAATATAGAAATTATTAATGATGCGATATGTTCAGAAATCAAAGGCGACAAACAACAAGTTACTAGTGTAGATATTAATTTAAATGGTGCAATTAAATCACTTTCAGTGAGTTATGTTTTTGTTGTGGTGGGCTCACACAGTGATAGCAGTTTGCTAGCTCATGTTAGCCAAGCTGTGGACAAAGATGGGATTGTCATAACTGATGAAAACAGACAAACAAAAGTTGAAGGTATTTTTGCTGCAGGTGATTTAATTAAAAGTAAATATCATCAAATATCTACAGCAGTAGGAGATGGAGCGCTAGCAGCTATATCTGCCATTAAATACATTAAACAGGAATGAACATCTAAAAACACTAATGCAAACATTTAGTGAAAAAGTCAAAGAAGAATTAACTCATTTTGAATACGATGATTTTGCTATTAAAGCTATTTTGTCATCATTTATTACCAATAATATGATTATTTCCTTCAATAAAGGAATAGAACGATGAGAATTTAGGTCACAATTTCAATCCATAGTTAAATTTATTGCAACTATTTTCAAACGTTTATATTCAATTACACTCACGTTTTCATATACACAAATTAACCCACTTAATAAAAAACGAACTTATAAATTAACAATCGAGGGTGATTTTAGTATCATTTCCAAAAATTTAGAATTAGGTGAAGCCTATCCTCATTCTATTTTAAAAAAAACATTACATCAACGCGCTTATTTAATTGGTGCTTTTTTAAGTGCGGGCAGCATTAGTTCAATTGAAAAAAGCATTTATCATTTAGAAATTCGTTCGAACAAAATTAATTATTTAAGATTGTTACAAAAAATTTTAGATCAATTCAATATTTCAGTAACTTTGTTAAAAAGAAAAAACCATTATGTACTTTATATTAAAAAGGCAAGCGATGTGTCAGACTTTTTAAAAATAATCGGAGCTAATAATTGTATGCACCTTTTAGAAGACAAAATAATAGCTCGTGATTACTATACTAACATTCAAAGACTAAGTAATTTAGATATTGCTAATTTACACAAATCTTCTTCAGCGGGAGCCCAACAAGTGAAAATGATTAAACAAATAAGAACAACTAAGTTGTTCCAACAATCATCTGATAAATTTAAGTTTTATTGTTCAATTAGATTACAAAACCCCGAAGTATCTTTATCTGAAATGGTGAGAATTTTTCAAAATAAATATCAAATCAAAATCACCAGAACGGGGATTAATCACTATGTTATGAAAATTAAAACTTTATATGCATTAATGCAATAACAGCTATTATTTTAATAAGTAAACTTTGTATTGAGCAAAATCTAACATTCGATAAAAACGAACCATTCTGTGCCAGTCACCCATAATAATTATCTTGTTATGTTTATTTAATTTTTGAGCAAATTGATATTGAAAGTTAGTGGGTGTGAAAGTGGTTGCAAACAAAACATGATTTTTGTTGTATTGGTGTTTTCAACGAATATCTACGATTTGATATTTATCTTTGTAAATAACCTTGCTAAATTTCTTTTTCGATAAAAAACGAATATCTAATCTTGTTTTTAGTGCACTATCTAATTTTCGTGAACGCATTGAAAAATTATATGTAGTTTTGGCAACAAATAAAAAGTTAGTCTAACGATTGTGAGCCTAAGAATTAATATCTATAAAATAAATTAATAGTAATTTTAGTATTATTAAAAGGGATGAATGTTTCTAAAAAAATTAATTTAACCAATTTATTGAGCAACGCGCAATCATTGTTGGCAAATGAAACAGATTTAATTTCTGGTTTGGCTAATGTTGCGGCGGTAATCAATGCGTGTTTAACACATATTAATTGATGTGGTTTTTATTTACTTAAAAACAAAAAGTTAATTCTCGGTCCGTTTCAAGGTTTGCCCGCTTGTAACAGAATTGATATTGGTAAGGGAGTTTGCGGCACAGCTGTGAAAATAAAGAAGACACTAGTTGTTCCCGATGTTCATAAATTTCCTGGGCATATTGCTTGTGATACACATTCCAATTCTGAAATTGTGATGCCTCTTTTTCATAATAAGCGTGTGTTTGGGGTACTAGATATTGATAGTCCTAAACGAAATCGTTTTCATAAATTAGAAATTGATATTTTAAATGAAGTAGTTAATTTGATTAATCAATTTATTCAAAGAATAAATTAGTAACATTTTGTATTATGTTCATATGTTCTTTTTTGTTACGACAAACTTATTACAGATTTTTATAATGTAATCATGAATAAATTTAAAATTTTATTAATTACAATTCTGGCTTTGATTGTTGCATCCATAATTACTTTATTTGTCTTACTAATTTATTATGAACGTAAACTGGAAGTTATTGTTCCGGTTGCAGTTACCACCGTATTAATAGATACAGGGTTTGCAATTTATATTATGAATTCTAAACGGCACGCATATACTAAAGCATGCTGATTATTTAGCATTGTATTTTTATTGCTAGCAGGTTGTCTACTTTTTGTTATCTTTGGGTCGATGCCCATGGATCGTCAAGATTGAAAAACGCGAAGAACTAATCAAGCACAATTTAATAAATTTGAAAATTACGAATATTCCGAAATATTTTTTGCTAAATCAGCCAATAGAATTCAAACTTTAAGTTATACCTACCGCAACGAGCACAAACCCATATATCAAAATAATAAAATTGAATTAATTGATAGCAACACGATGTTGTTAGCAGAAACCATTCGTTTAATTAGAGTGGCTAAAGAATTTATTCATTGCAATACTTACATTATTCGTGATAGCGTTTTTTTTCGCATTTTTACGGCGGAATTAATCAAAAAGGCAAAATCGGGTGTTAAGGTACGTTTTTTATATGATTGATTAGGTGAATTTCGTCGTACCAAAAAAAATCAAATCATGGAACTTAAACGTAACGGAATAGAAGTAGCGGCTTTTAATCCACCAGGATTTAATGTGTTTAAAGGTGCCACTAATTATCGTTTACATAGTAAGGCTCTCATTGTGGATAATAAATATGCTATATATGGTGGTAGTAATATTAGCGATGAATATTTAGCTATTGATCCTAAAAATCATTATTGAAGTGATCGAAATTTCATCATTGAAGGTGAAATTGTTAATAGTATCAACATATCATTTATAGATTATTGAATTAATTTTACTGATTACACAACTAGTCCAAATCAGAAACAAGCATTAATGAATGATTTACACAAATATTTAAAAATTCATAAAATCGCTACGCAAACCGAAATGCAATTTTGTACTAGCACTCCTAATTATTTGGAAAAGGGTATAGAAAGTGTTATTGCTAGTATGATTATTCGTGCTAAAAAAACCATTAAATTAGTGACCCCATATTTTATTCCGTCTGAACTTTGTGCTTCAGCTTTAAACATCGCCGCCAATAGCGGTATTAACATCCAAATTATTACTTCAAGCAAACCAGATAATAAAAAATATATTTTGGATGTTAATCGTAGTCAATACTTGAAATTTATGAATGAACATTGTCAAATATATGAATACAACGGCTTCATTCATTCTAAATATTTAATTATAGACGATGAATATGTGTTAATCACTACCGCTAATTTTGACTATCGTTCTTTTTGAAATAATTTTGAAAGTGGTATTTTAGTTCACGGCAAGGAATTCAGCCAAAAAATGATACAGAATTTTAATGATGAACTGTGCAACTCTTCGCTAATAACAATAAAACAAGTCAAAGAATTTTTAACATTTATGGTGAGATTAAAATTAATTATTATTTCGCTTTATAAACCATTACTTTAACCAAACTTAATTTATTGATATAAAATACATCCATAAGAAAAGTCATACAAACTTTCACTGTTCATGGAATATTTACCAATTTATATTAATGTCGCCGTTATTCTTTTAGCACTTATGGTTGCGATTTTAGTAATTCGTTTTATCAAGATAGAACAGCGGGGTTATAAACTTCTTTTCATTACCTACACCTTATTTTGAATTCCCTTAATGTTATTAAGACAATACACCGGTGTCATGGAAACGGCGATTGATGCAAATTTAGTTTTTTTATGGTTGCCTATGGCAGCATACGGATTTATTGGTATTTTCGCTAGAATTTTTGCTGACTGATTGACTTTTAAAACACATAGTCGCAAATCCATGATTTATTTAGCTTTGATGATTGGCACGATTACATATTTACCAATCATTATTTATCCCAGCACGATTACCAATACAATTCAATCGTTGGGTGTAGGGGTTGGTGCTAGCATAATCGGCACATATCAATTAATGTTTAATGAACAATATGGTAAGTCTAGACAATTTTTGACGGTTTCCTTATTATCAATTCCGCCGCTATTAGCAGATTTTATTTCAAGCGCGATTCAATCTACGTTTTCTTCTATCGGGGGAAGCGAAGTAAAAAATAGCGTTGATACACTTAAATATTTATGAGTCATTGGTCTGGTGATTGTTGCTATCACTTTTGTATGTGTTTTCTTTATAAAAGAAAATAAAAATTTAATTTATCAAGATGATGTTTATAAAAAACAAATTAAAACAAACAATGAATGGTTTTATTTTTTATGGATTTGCTTATTGGGTTCGTTAATTGCTTTCATTAGATGAGCTAATTCGGGCGCGATTGCTCAACTCAATATTGAAGTTCTTGCGGGTTATGCTAAAAACCCTGATGTATGGGATACCAAATTAGCAAGTAGCTATGAAGGTTATTTATCATTACTATTTAGTTTGGGGCAGCTTTTTGGTGGGTTAATTACAGGTTTAATATTAATTAATCGTATAGGAAAAATGTTTTCTTTTACTATTGGTTGTGCGGTTTGGATTATTTATGAAATTATGGGTATTTATATTCTTAATCCATTGGGATATTTGGCCATTCATGTGTTAAATGGATTTAGTTATGGTGTCGTTTACAATTTAATTTTAGGATTTATTTTACAAAAAACTTTTAACAGTAAAAAACTGTCACCCGTAGGAGTATATCAGTCTGTTTTATCTATTGGTATAACGGGATCATCATTCTTTACAACGTGATTAAAAAAAGGACCTTTGGGGGCACACGATTATACAAATTACTTTCATGCAGCTAAAATCATTAATTGTGCAGTTATTGTTGTTATTGTTGTAGCGTGGTTGATATTTATGTATAGTTGATTCATTGAAAAATGAAACTATCAAAAACTTTGATGAACTAGTCGGTAGTAGCCTGACAATTTTTTAGACCATAAGAATTGATTGCAAAGACATCGCTATTATCTTGAAAATGTAATTCGAAACGGCGTGTGTCTGTGTTGTATTTATAAAAAACTCTAAAATACGTATCAGACCAAGTTGCATCCAAAAAACCCTTGCAAATAATTTGTGCGGGATTCTTAATTTCTAATATATCGACGGTTGCATTTTTTTGCAAAAAAATGCATCTTCCAGTTGTTGTGTCTGCTTTTTGTACTTCAACACTTGATGTACCTTTGGCATAAGTATTACACATGTAATAAACTAATTCCCAGTACACTTGTGTGGAAGCTCACGCATAATCTGGATCTCTGTTACTATTTCATGAATTGGTTAAAATTTTGAATAACGTAGCGTCATCAGTGTTGATTACTTGTGGTGCAAGAGTGTTAATGTAATTGATGGCTACAGATTTACAATCATTGGCATCACTTTTACTTTTAATTTGAATGAGCCCCCCCGTTGTACTATTTTGATATTTATTAGTATTACCACAAGCTGTAATGTTAAAAACTATTCCGGTGGTTAAAGTAGCTAATCCTAAAAAACAAGCAAAAAATTTATTTAGTTGTTTCATTTTTCGGTTCTGGGACAGGTTTTTTATTATTAACCGCTTTTGCCAAACGAGATTTGATACGATTAGCTTTATTTTTATGAATTCTTCCCTTGGCTGCAAATGAATCTATTTTTTTATAAGCATTTGATAGACTTGCCGGTGTTTGTGATTCACGAACAACTTTGTTTTGCGAACGCATTGCAGACAAAGCACTTTTGTTGCGTGCATGTCGTTTAGCAGTTTTACGAATATTTTTAATATTTGCTTTAATGTTTGCCATATATCTTTATTTAAACGACATGTATTATATAATTAGGGACAACTTTATGACAAGAAAAAAAAATCATATTAATAAATCCAAAAGCATTCAACAAAAAGTGGATGATGTTAAACTTCTTGCTCATGTGGACGCTGTAAAAACAGGTAAACATACCAATGTTCTTCAAGAATTAGAATATCGTGCTAGTTCGTTGCGTAAAGCACTTAACGAGACATCTACATGGGCCAAGAAAGTAAAATTAAGAAAGCAAACAATGAAATTATTAGATTTGTTAACTGAAGGTGCTGGTGTTTTTTTATTGTCTTTAATACGAGAAACTAAGAATGGGCGATAGTGGCAATTACATAATAATCATTATTTTAGTCCTAGTTGCTGTAATCGGGATTCCTATTTGGCTTAAAAAACGTAAGGGCAGTACAACGGCAGCATCGGTGAGTACCCGTAAAAATAAAGATGAAGTTTGGAAGGCTGTTAAACAATATTTAAAAGATTCTAACGACTATGGTAAAGAAATTGTGGATTGTTACGTTGCTAAACGCAACAGTATAGATTTTGTTAATCCTAATTTATCTCCATATTTAAAAAGTAAAAAACGCCAAGAAATAAAAATTCGTAAATGACAACTTAATGAAAGAAAAAAAATAAGCAAAGCAGCAGGAAAAACTTTTGTGAGGCCCAAAGAACATGAACTATATGTAGTATGTTTTACAACTAGACAGATAAAAACAGGTATTTTAGATAAACCGCGAGCCATTGAATGTGAAGTAATTAATACTCGTATTAATAAAAAAGATTATGACCGTAAAATTATTATTAATGGTTTATTAAATTATGATAAAGAAATGGAATGGATTGCTCCAATTAAACACGCGGAGACAATTAAAAATGCCAAAGCAAGTAAGCATCAGCAAAAAGTGGAAATTCGCAAACAAAAGAAAGCTGAAAAAAAGAAATTGAAAAATAAAGCTAGATTAGAAAAAATAAAGCAAAAATCTGGCGAAAAGGCATAATGTCACAACGTGTAATCTTTTTTGGTACACCAGCAATTGCTGTGAGTTGCTTGCAAGCACTCATTGATGCAAATATCGATGTAGTGGCGGTTGTTACTAAGCCCGATAAACCGATTGGTAGAAAAAAACAAATAACTGAGAGTGATGTAAAAATTTTTGCCAAACAACACAAGATTTTGGTTTTACAACCAAACAAAGTAAATGAAATTGTTGATGTACTTATAAAGATGTCGCCAGATTTATTCATTGTTTGTGCCTTTGGTCAATTAATAAGTGAAAGAGTACTTAAAGTTCCCAAATTTGGTTGTGTAAATATTCACACATCTTTATTACCGAGATGACGAGGAGGAGCACCAATTCATCATGCCGTTTTGCATGGTGATAAATACACTGGTATATCTTTAATGTATATGATTAAAGAACTTGATGCTGGTAATATTATTTATCAAAAACAGGTGGAGATTCAACCGACAGAGACATATCGTACGCTTCATGATAAATTAGCTAAATTGGCTTACGGAATCTTACACAATAAAATTAATTCATTATTTAGTAAAAATGTTTTAAGTGTCCCACAAGACAGCAACAAAGTAACCATTGCTCAAAATATCACGCGGGCTGATGAAAAAATTAATTGGAATAAAACTGTTAAACAAGTAGACGCACAAATTCGTGGTTTATATGACAAACCTATTGCATACACAATCTATGATGATTTATGAATTAAAATTCATCAAGCCGTGCCGACTACAGAAAGTTCTTTATCAACACCAGGTTCTATTATTAGAATTGACGATCAAGGACTTTATGTAGTTTGTGGAGATCAAAAAGTATTAAAAGTTATCTACTTACAAATTCCGGGCAAAAAAGTAATACATGTAAAAGATCTAATTCATGGAAGACACTGTTTTAAAATTGGTAAAAGTTTTACTTATTAATTTTATTTATAAAATTAATAATAAATTCTTTATATTGCTCGGGTGTTTCTTTGAATGGATTATGTCTAGCATTAATAGCAACTTGGACTTCAATTTTGGTGATATATTTCTGTAAAAATTTAGTTGTGGCAATTGGGGGAATAACATTATCCTTTTGGCCAACAATGAGTAGTGTTGGTGCATCTACTTCTTTAATACCTGCTTTTATTTGATCTAACGCATCTGAACGAATAATATTACCCAATAAAGGTGCAAAACGACGATCTTTCCCCAATCATTTGGTAATCCCGATTCTAAATTTAATTCATCCATCCATAATAATTAATTTAGTTTTTTGAAAGTTTCTAAATAAATCTCCAATTTTAAATTTGCCATTTTCTTCACTTCGATTAAAAATGGCTGGAGTGAGCGGACATTCTAAAATTACTGCCTTAATTTGTTGCCTGTATTTGGGATATGTAGCAAATACAATTCCTCCACCCATAGAATGCCCCATGATAATAAAAGGTTTATCTTTTAAATGAATTTGAATGTAATTGTCAACAAAATTTAACATGTCATTAAAAACAAATTTATGATTATTCCATTCCCATTTTTTTTGTCCATGCCCCGGTAAATCAAAATAATGAAAACGATAACCCAATTTGCTTAAATATTGCTTAATTTCAATGTGACTACGTCCAAAGGAAGTAATGCCATGGATAAATACAATGTCTTTCACGGTGGGATTTTCAATTTCGTTCATGATAATGCTAATTATAATAGTATTACTAATATGCAAAATATTGTTGAGCCGCGCGACATTGTCAAACAACTTTCTAAAAATGGTTTGAAAATTGGGGCTAAAAATTTATTAATCTATCACATTAAGAATTTTAATTACAATACTTTCATTTATGGTTATAGTGATCCTTTTTATTTTGATAAAACTAGATATTTGTATGATCGTGAAGCCAACTCAGACGAAATCATTAACCTATATAAATTTGATCGTGATATGGCCAATCACATTCTTCGTTTTATTTTAGTGATTGAAAAAATTATCAATACATCTGTAGCTTATGAAGTCATTAATCATTTTAATATTCGCGATAAATGTTTGATGAAAATTGACAGAAAATTTATGCAAAATGAAATTCTTCCTAATTTACATGATGTTGAGCCTAAAATTTCATTTATTAAATTTTTAATGAAATTAATTAAATATTTATCTTCATCACAAGTAATCAAAATTTATGAGGATAAGAAATTTTATGATGACGAATTTATGCGTTGAAGAAATTGTCCGCTAGACATCATGTGCTTGACTTGATCATTTGCGACATCATTTTCTTTTTTTATTGCATTACCTAACACTGTAAGGCAACGTATCATGAATACTTTTGGACTACCATTTAATTATTTAGATGGGTTCATTATTTTTTTAAAAAATACTTTACATTTACGCAATGTTATTTCTCATAATAATGTAATTTATAATATTAATATTCCTTATCAATGTTCGTCGCTAGTGTTACTTTATGAATTTGTATTTAAAAAATCTGTTCAATCTATTAAACTCATCCACATGATGAAATTAATTGAGTTTTTTGCACATTCTACCACTCTAGTTAGTAATACACATTATTATTTTAATAAATTAAAAATCCAAGAAAAATTTAAGGGTAAGATTGATTTATTTGATGAATGGCAAAAATAAAATGGTCAAAAAATTATTTGAAAATAAATGAATTGATCTCTATGAAACAAAACGTGGATTTGTTTTTGCACAACGGCGAACCATTAATTCTACAGCTTGTTTATTGTTTAAACAAGATGGTAAAGATTATAAATTTTTATTGAGGTATCAACCATTACCAGAACTGAAAATAACAGAAAAAAATAAATTAACCTGAAATAAGTTGTATCCGTGTTGTGTCACTGGCTCGATTGAAGCAAATGAAACCCCAACGGACAACGCCATTAAAGAAATCTTGGAAGAAACCAATTATGTGACTACCAAAAACAATATTAAAGCAAGTAGCATTAGCGTCGCTTCAACACAAATGAATGAATCTGTATTTAATTTTGTTGTGGATATTACTAACGCTAAACAAGTTTATAAAAAAACAGGAGATGGCTCAATTTTTGAAAACATATCACGCAATCGATGGGTGAGTCATAAAAAATTAAAAGAAATCTTAACAACTAATAAGTTTGTTTATTTATCATCATTAAGCAGCGCTTATGTTTTATTTACAAAAGTAATTCTTCATAAATAATGAAATTAATGTTTGTGTGTAAAATAGTTTACACCACTGGCAAATATTTTTTGATCGTATTCACCTATTAAATTGCGATATAAATTTTTACCAATACGTTCACTATGACCCATTTTTCCAAAAATGCGTCCATCAGCACTTGAAATTCCTTCAATGGCAAAAGTTGAACCGTTAGGATTGTAAGGCATATTCATTGTCGGCTCGTGATTTAAATCTACATATTGAGTAGTGATTTGTCCATTTTTTTCCATTTCTCTAATTTGATGAATATTAGCAACAAATTGTCCTTCGCCATGACTAATAGGGATTAAATGAACATCACCAGGTTTAAGCTGAGCTAACCACGGCGACATGTTAGACACCACCTTTGTTCTTACAATGGTTGACATATGGTGAGAAATTTTATTAAACGTAAGGGTTGGAGAAGATTTAGTCATCTTTTGAATTTTTCCATTGGGCAATAAACCTAATTTAATTAAAGCTTGGAATCCATTGCAAATGCCTATCATCAACCCATCACGTTTATTTAATAACTTATTGATAGCTTTTTTAATTGAGCTATGGCGGAAGACATTTACAATAAATTTAGCACTACCATCGGGTTCATCGGCAGCACTAAAACCACCAGGAATCATCACGATATTGGCTCGATCAATAACCTTTGCTAATTTATTGATGGAATTTAACAAATCTTTAGATGTTAAATTACGAATTAATACTTGTTGAACTTTAGCCCCAACTCGTTCAAAGGCTAGTTGAGAATCATATTCACAATTAGTCCCAGGGAAAACGGGAATTACTACCAGAGGTGTTTTGATAATTTTTTTAGAAAATCTGCGTTGATTGAGATGGTATGGTTTTAATTTCACATTTTGATTATTTGTCTTAGTAGAGTTTGTGTAAACATTTGCAAGTTTATTAACTAATGCGTGTTTAATTTGGTTAAGTGGAATATTAATTTTTAATCTTTGATTAATGATGGTAGGATTTTTAGTAGTATGTCCAATAATTTTAAAATGAGAATTTTTTAGAACTTTAAGTGGATCACAGTTGTGAAAAATTTCTACAATCAAAGCTCCATAATTTATGGCAAATAATTCTTTTGATGAAAGATTATAAAAATCAACACCGATATCATTACCAATAGACATTTTTGATAAACCCTCAGCAATACCAAAATGTTTTAAAGAGTAAGCACTTACAATTTGTTTTTTAATAATTCCTTGGTGTACCACATCATAATTTTTCTTTAAAACATTAATATCAATAGTGCCATCTTTTATTTTTTTTGGTAACACTAAAGCGATGGTAGAATTACTAAATTTAAATTCGGGTGAAATAACATCATTGGTGGTTGTAGATACAGCAAATGAAATTAAAGTTGGTGGTACAAAGATGTCTTCATATGTGCCGGACATAGAATCTTTTCCACCAATTGCTGACAATTTAAAATTTGTGAGTGCTTCATATGCACCTAGTAATGCGCTAAACGGTTTAGCCCATAATTTAGGATCGTTCCCCAATTTTTGAAAATATTCCTGAAAAGAAAAATAGATTTTTTGTCATGCACCACCCATTGCCACAATTTTTGTTACAGACTCTATTACGCTGTAATAACCCATATGGAAAGGACTTCATTCTCCAAGCAATGGATTAAATCCAAATGACATTAAGGAAATAGTTTTACTTATATTTCTTTTATCAAATGTAGGTATTAAAGCAGCCATGCCTTCAGTAGGAGTTAATTGATTTTTACCACCAAGTGGCAATAAAACAGTATTAGCTCCAATGGTTGAATCAAACATTTGAATTAATCCTAATTTGATACTTGCATTTAATTCATTTAAAGTTTGTATCCATTGTTTATTAAGATTATTTTTATTAATTAGTATTTGCGTTGGCTTTGGTGGATTATTCACAATGACGTTGGCATGATGGGTAGCACCGTTAGTATTTAAAAAATCACGATCTAGGTCCACGATTATCTTTTTTTGTCAATACATGCGTAATCGATTACTGTTAGTAACGTTACCTACAACCGTAGCCTCTAAATTTTCACTTTGAGCATATTGCATAAATAGATGTAAGTTTTTTTTATCAATAACAACTGCCATACGTTCTTGCGATTCGCTAAGAGCGATTTCAGTACCATTTAAACCTAAATATTTTTTGGGTACTGAATCTAAATTAATATCTACGCCTGGGCACAACTCACCAATTGCTACACTTACACCACCCGCTCCAAAATCATTACATTTTTTAATTAACCTAGTTACTTTTGGGTTAAGAAATAATCGTTGAATCTTCCGTTCACAAATTGGGTTGCCTTTTTGCACTTCAGCACCAGATGTCATCATAGATTCTATAGTGTGAGCTTTTGATGAACCAGTGGCTCCACCAATACCATCTTTCCCTGTGCGCCCACCTAATAAAATTATTAAATCTCCAAAGCTAGGAGATTGACGCAAAACATTTTTTTTAGTTACAGCTCCAAGCACTGCACCTACCTCCATATGCTTAGCAATATATCCAGGATGATAAATTTCATCTACTTGTCCAGTAGCTAATCCAATTTGATTACCGTATGAACTATAACCTTTAGCTGCACCAACAGCAATCGTTTGCTGAGATAATTTATGAGGTATTTTTTTAACGTTATTTGTCGGGTTATCACTACCCGTCACACGCATCGCTTGATAAACAAAAGCACGCCCAGACAATGGGTCACGAATAGCTCCGCCTAAGCAAGTGGCTGCTCCACCAAATGGTTCAATTTCGGTTGGGTGATTGTGTGTTTCATTTTTGAACATCAATAAATATTTCTCAGAATGTTGACTTCCTTGAACATTAACATTAATTGAACAAGCATTATTTTCCTCAGAAATATCTAAATCTTTTAATTGTTTCTTTTTTAATAATTCTTTTGTATATATGGTGGCTATATCCATAAGCGAAATCTTATAATTAGTATATTTTCCATATACGTATTTGCGTGAATTAAGATACTTGAGATAAGCTGAACGAATCGGATCAGTATATTGTCCTTTTGCAATTTTGATGGCATCCAATTGTGTTTGAAAAGTAGTGTGGCGACAATGATCAGATCAGTAGGTATCGATTACTTTTATTTCTGTAATGGTAGGTGCACGTTGCTCTTTGATGAAAAATTTTTGGATCAAAATTAAATCTTCCAATGATATAGCTAATTTTTCCTGTTGATGAAAGTATTTTAAGTCATCTATAGAATAAGCATTGAACTGTTTTAATGTAGAGATAGAACTAACATTTAATATATTTGATGATTTTATTTTTTTTACGTATACGCTGACTTCATGTGAATCAACCGGATTGATTAAATATCTTTTAACTTCATTAATTTCTTCATTAGATAGTTTCCCTTCTAGTATGTACACATGAGCAGTGTTAACTTGAGGACGAGAACTAGGATTAATAAGTTTTAAACACTGTTCGGCAGAATCAGCTCTTTGGTCAAACTGCTCAGGGAGAAAAGCAACAGCAAAAGCATTTGTATGGGGTGCTAAATTAAATTTTTCCAAAAATATGGCATCTACAGGGGGTTCGCTAAAAATTGTTTGTAATGACGCTGCAAACGTTTGATCATCAATGCCAGTAATTACATACTTAATAAGTATGCGAATATTTTTTATACCCTTGATATGTAAATTAGTTTGTAATTCATGTAAAAGATTTTGTGCTGCAACATTAAATGGTTTTTGCTTTTCAACATAAATTAAACGCGTGGATTTATTCACAAGTGTTTCACATTATATATAATATGTAATCTTTACAAAGTTATATGTTCACATTTCAAACTACGCCACAATTAATTATTGGTTTAAATTCACTCCACCCACTATTTAGGATGGTAAAAGAAAATCATTTTAAAAAAATTGCAGTTATCTTTCATCATGATGCGCTTGGGCACATACCAATTCAAGTAAGACGGATTGTAAAAAAAATTTCACATCGTGGTGTTGAGTGCACACTTTATCCGCTAAAAGTATGATCAGATAGTGTAGAAATTGCAAAGAATACTGAATTAATTATTAGTTATGGCAATCGTTCTGTGCACGATGTCGCTAAGCAATCAAATCGTATGAAGGCTCATAATTATTGCATTGAAACTGTTGCTGGGCATATGTCATCTTTGGGCACGGGAGTAGTGTGAGAAGAACACCAAACTGCATGATTAGCTATTTTTCCTCAAGTAATTTTTAATTCCTGCCAAAACGTTCATTGTTGAAATATAGAAGATTATCTTTATTTTTTACATGATATTTCGTTAGCATTGGAAGCTGTATTTAATGTCAAAGAAATAGATGATTTCGCTGTCGCGTGTGCTTTTGGTGGGAGCCTACAGATTATCAAGTTATACGCAAAAATGTTATATATAAAGAGTAAACGTAAATTAAAAAAAATGTATCAACTTTTAGCTCAAGCTGATGTTTTGTGTAAAAATGCCTACAACAACACACATTTAAGTTTAGAAGTTAAACGTGTTGCTGAGTCGGTTGAACACTATCGTCAATTTGAAGTTGTAACAGCTTATGAATCTTTAGATATGGTTAATAATCTTATTCGTCGACATAGAACTAAAATTGAAAATATTCTCCAACATTTTAATTGAGAGTTAAATTCTTTTATTAAATCTTTTAATCAAATGTATAAAGATTTCACTAATCATCCTAAACGATGAGAAACATGCGGTGACATTTTAGGCAAAAAGATGATTCAAATAATGGGTAAGAATCAAGAGACAAGGAAGTTAATGTAATGATTTATCAAGTATTTACTACACTATTAAAATATAAACCCATGCGTCTGCTCTTGCAACGTTTGAAACGAGGTAAACTCATTAAATCACTTGTGCCTATGTTAAAAGAATGATACGATAAGGATTTTATTTTTCAATCTCCTTCAATAACTTTTTTAGGTCAAAAATCATTAATGGATTTATCGAAAATCCTTTCTTATGTAAAATTTAATAAGCCGTTAATCATTACTGACCAAATTTTAATTAAATTAGGCGTGGTAGTCGAGGTTATCAATGTATTGAAACATCATAAAATTAAATCTATTATTTTTGATGGCGTCCAGGCAAATCCAACTACAGCAGTGGTAAATAATATTGTTGACCTTTATCATCAACAAGGATGCGATGCATTAATTTCTATTGGTGGCGGCAGTGCCCATGATGCCGCCAAAGCAGCAAGCTTAACCTTAACCAATACAAAATCTATTAAAAAAATGCAAGGCATTAATACAACGCATAATGTGTCACTGATGCCTATAATTGCTATCAATACTACAGCAGGTACTGGAAGCGGAGCGACTAATGTGGCGGTCATCACTGATCAACAAAAACATTTTAAAATGACTTTAGTAGATAAAAACATTCAACCAAATGTTTTGGTTGATGATAGTGATTTGATGATGAAATTACCACAAAAACCTTCTGTATGAGTAGGTGTTGATGCTCTAGTACATGCTATTGAAGCAGAGTTATCTATCTACAGTAATTTATTATCTAAAATTTATGCACGCCAATGTATGCATTTAGTTTATAAATATCTACCAACTGTTTATTGTGATCAATCAAATAAGCAAGCTCGAGAAAAAATGGCATATGCAGAGTTTTTAGGGGGGATGGCATTTAATAGTGCTTCTCTTGGTTTTATTCATTCATTATCACACGCTCTGAGTGGAATGTTTGATGTGCCACATGGTTTAGCAAATGCTGTAATCATGCCTTATGTTTTAGATTATGAAATAAATCGTAAAAATGTGGCACATCAATTAGGAAAGATTGCAGATTTTATGGGAATTGATGTTTTAGCTAACGATGAATTTAATAAAGCTAAAGAAACTATTCAGAAAATTGCAAATTTTCTAAAAAATTTGGGGATACCTCACACTTTAAGTGAATTGCAGTTGCAAATCACAAAAAAACAAATTAGAAAAATGTCTTTACATGCTATGAAAGATTTTTGTGGCATATCTAACCCCGTGCAATTTTCACGACGAGAAGTGAAACATATTTATCAAAATGCCATTAATGGTTCTTTTGAAAATATATAAATTTTTATGATTTTTGGTTAAGTGCTGTTTGGATGGCTTGAATACCAACTTTGCCACAATTAATTCGGTTTAGTTGTTTATTTAAACTCTCAAACACGTACAATTCTCCAAGTAATTTTCGATTATATTTTTTTCCGTCAATCATCGCTAAATAATTATCAATTAACTGATTTGCTGTGGTGATAGTTTTGTGTTTTATTAAATTGGCCATTATATCAGTAGATGAAGTTGCAATCGCACATGCGATTCCTGAAAATTTTACATCTTTGATTTTATGATTATTAACTAGAACATATGCAGTTAAATCATCAATGCAAGATGGTGAATCACGATGTGCTTGACGATAAGTTTTATTGATTTTGGTATGTTTATCAATCTTAGCTATGGGATTTTCATAATGATCCAAAATAATTTGACGACGAATATCTAATTGGTTAGATGACATATTTTAAAATATCCTGCTTTTTTAATTTTCTTAATGCTGCTACTAGTTTGTCTACATCTTGTTTTTTGTTATAGATTCAAAATGAAGCACGCACAACAGCTGGTTCATCTATTATATAATGTGCTAATTTAGCACAAGACAAACCGCTACGGACAATGATTTTTTGATGACCTAAATAATTGGCAACATCTTGTGAATGTAATCCGTTAACTGTAAAAGTGACCACAGGATAAATGGAATGTGGATTAACTAATTTTACATTAGGCAATGTTTGGAATTGTTTGTTCACATATTGTTTGAGCATGATATCGTGTTGATGTATGTGTTGCCAACCAATCATATTTAAATAATCAATAGCTGCTCCTCAGCCAATGATACCGGCTGTATGTGGTGTACCGCCCTCAAATTTTTCATATCCATTAGCATACGTAAAATGGTTGTGTTTAACTTCATTATTCATGCCACCACCCAAACGTAATGGTATCAATTTGTTGAAATATATTGACTTCATATAAAACATACCAACACCAGTTGGGCCGCACATTTTATGAGCACTTGCTACGAGGAAATCAATATTTGTGGTTTTAACATCAATCAATTTATGAGGCAATAATTGAGTAGCGTCGCAAACAATTATTACCTTTGAGTTTTTTTGCTTAGCTTGATGACTAATTTTTTGCGCGTCTAATTCATAACCTAGTAAGTTAGAAATATTGGCAAAAACAATTACTCTGGTTTTTTGATTAACTTTTTGAATAATGTCATTTTCAGTTGGGACTTGATTCAATTCCCCAGCAAAAACTAATTTACATTGCTTCTCTTTTGCTAATTGCATTCATGGTAATAAATTACTTGTATGCTCTCCGTTAGTTAAAATGATTTCATCATCTTTTTTTAACCATTGTTTAAGGCCATTAGCAATAACATTTAAGCTTTCGGTTGCTCCACTGGTAAAAATAATTTCAGTTACATTGGCATTTATTAATTTTGCTATTTTTTTTCTAGTATCTTGGATCATTTCTGAAATATGATAAGTGAAGTTAGAATCAGTGTTATGTGGATTAGCGGTTCATTTCTCGTAAAAGTTCACCACTGTTTCAATCATCGTTTTTGGTTTTAAAGAAGTAGCTGCATTATCTAAATAAATTCATCCAGGATTTTTCTTAAACCACGGAAAATCTTTTTTGATATTTTTATTTGTTTTAATTGCCATTATTTCCTTTAATCATTCGTTTTAAAACAGTTAATGCTTTATTATACAAATCATTAGTTGAACTATTTTTCATTAAAGAGATGAACATGCCTTGCAGAATCGTAGTGATTGCTTTAGATTTGCTAACGCCGCGAGACATTAAATAAAATAATTGTTCAGGGTTAATGTTGCCAATATTTACAGCGTGGGAAGCCTTGATAATATTGGTATCAATTAACATGGATGGAGTGACAATAATTCTTGAAGTTTGATCAAATAAAATTGCATCTACGATTTGATTTTGGGTAATTTTTTTAGTATTAGGAGGTGTTTTATTAATAAGATTTATTTTAGTTTCTCCTCGATGTGCTGACAGAGCTTTTACAATAGTGTTGGAATTTACAAAAGAATGATGGATTATTTCAATTTGAATATTTTTAGCATAACCATTATTGAGAATAAAAACTTCTATTTGACACTCAGCATATTCCTCTAAATTAACTAACAAACGAGAGTTTGTAGACTTGTCAATTAAATCCACAGCGATTAATGATAGTGAATCATTTTTTTTAACATGGTATGTTTTGGTTGAATTTGCTTCAACTAAAAAGATTATTGGCGTTGACATGACAAATAAGGGTCAGTGATTTCAAAATCGGTTTCTTTTTTATTGGTTGGTAAATATTTTTTAAAACCGTTTTTTTCAATTTCTTTAGCTAATGAAATAGCACCGGTTTTGATAATTTGACCATTAATTAAAAGAATTACTTTAGTTGGTTTAACGGTTTGCAAAAACTCTAAATGATGGGAAACAATGATAGTGATTCTTTTGGATCGGTTTTTATTAATAAAATTTGCTATAATTTTTATAGCGTCAAAATCTAATCCAGAATCAATTTCATCTAATAAAATGATACTAGGTTGAAACAGTTGGGCTTGTAATATCTCGTTTTTTTTCTTCTGTCCACCAGAAAAACCAACATTTACATTACGTGTTAACAATTCATTGGGTAGATCCAGCGACTTTAATAACTGATTGATTTTAGTGTAAAGTTGATAAAACCCAGCTTTTTTAGAGGTATTTTCACTGGCGATAATTTTAAAAAATTCCAATAATTGAATGCCTTCCAATTCAATTGGATTTTGAGCCGAATAAAAAATTCCCAATTTGGCAATTTTATTCGTCGGTCACTTAGTAATGTTTTTATTTTTAAATTCTATGCTACCGTTTTTAATATTTACACTAAAATGATGCATGATAGCTTTTAGTAAGGTAGATTTTCCAGAACCATTAGGGCCTAAAATGGCAATTACGTCTCCTTCTTTGGCTTGGAATGAAATATTGTTAAGAGCATTCTTTTTATCAAAAGTAGTAGTGAGATTTTTTATATTTAAATAGTTCATAATTATTAATAATACATGCAAATTATTATACATTTGCTTATAATATGAAAACTTTTTATTTCTTTCCCAAGGTAGGTAAACTATGAAATTAAAGAAAACGTTCTTTTCGTTATTAACAGTAATAACTATTGGTACTGTAGCCACAACATTAATTACTTCGTGTAGTGGCGTAAGTCAAGATATTATTAACAATATGGTTAGTACTGGCGACAATAGCAAATTGGCAGATAATGTTGGTGATTCTAGCTTTGATTTACAGAGCGAAATTAACACAGCATTAACAGACAAAGGTGCAACAGATGCATTTAAAAAGACGGTTGTTAATAAAATTTTAAAAGGATGATTTGATAGTATTAAAGGCAATACTATTGTAGATAATGACAAAAAACAATGAAAAAATGACATTAGTGATGAGTGGGACAACCAAATTCAAACTGCCAAAAATTCTCATTTATCAGATTGGAAATACTATTTTCAAAACGAAACTTTGAATCCTGTGGGAGGCACTAAAGCAAAGTGGGAACAAGAACAATGATACTCTAAAATTAGAGATTATTTCACTACCGAAATTGTAAAAAATAATTATTTGTCAATACCTACTACAAGTGACTCATTGAATAAAGATTTTTATAAAAGTAATGCCAACTATAAAGATCTTGTAGATTTTAATCACCCCACATTAACAAGCCTTTCTAACACCGATATTCCTACCTTGCTGGGAGGAAGTACAATTACTAAAGGAGGAGAAGACATTTTAAATCCAGACTGATGGCCAACGATTAATTTCTATGCCACCGCTAACGGAAATTATGTTTCGGGTACCACAGACCAGGATAAGTCATATGCTCTAATTCAACAAATGGCATTTGACGAATACACTAAGAATGTTGCACCTCTTTCTACTGGGTATGTATTATGAAATTATTCATTACCGCTTGGTAAAACAGATCTAACTGATATTTACAACAAAAATAAGGTAAATGCTAGTGGTACATCTACCACGAGTGGTGTAAGCGATGATCCCGCAACACTTTCTACTCCCAGTTATGCTTTTCCATATTTTGGAAGCGCTGATCCTGAGTCTTCCACTTTTGGTTCACTCGAACTATTTCGTTCTTTTACTAAAGCATTTGATACTACTGAAAAACATCAATTCTTAGATAATCGTTCAGATAGCGATGGAGCGGGAGCGTTAGGTTTAATTGACATTGATGCCAACCCCAAATATACTGCTGCTGCTGATCAAAAAACTTTAGCGTTAATTAATCAATCTGATGGAACGGGGTCTGATGAGACGCCCTACGAAACTTATGTTGCTCCATTATTAAATCTACTTTACAATTATCAAAATTCATCAACAAACCAATTAGCAATGCCAACTCACTATAAAAACACTTCTGATAGTTATTTTATTGACGGTGGTGACAATGCTAGCATAATGAAGAATTTTTTATTTCGTAACGAAGCTAATGACATTCCCGACGGACAAGCTAGTGTTTTCAAATTAAATGCAGACGTCTTTGATAATATTACTAGTCCAGCGATATTTGATCTATCCAAAATCTATAATGGGCAATCCGTAGGCCGTACTCAAGATCACATTGAAATTTTTGATCCTAAAACAGATGATGAACATTGATACAATGATGGGGCATCATACATAGTGAGTGCGATGAGGTTGGCTACCGATAATACAAAACCTCTACCGTATATTATGATTAGAACCACCAAGGGTGTGACTTTGGAAGGAATTGATGGTGTGGATTATTTAAGTCAACAGGAAGTTGATCAACCAACAAGTGCTTCTCCAGATTTAACATGGAGACCAGGAGTACCATATTCTCAAGAACGAGAAAACCAAATTATAAAATTCAGAACGGTATATCAAAATTTTACCAAAGGACCATATAAAGGTGTTGATGTAATTACTGGAGATAGTGGTAGTGTAAGTGGCCCATTAGTGGATTATTTAAAAACGAATTTGGATGTTATTGTCTTAGATGCAGTTGATCGTGTCATGAACACAACTGATGTGCAACCTGATTCTAACGATAGTGGCTCTTCATCTTATTTTGACGACAATCTTTTAGGTTTAAAAAGTACGCTTGGTAGTACAACAGGCAATGATGTATGGAACCAAAATTTAAATAAATTAATTCAATCATTTCAAGTACTTAATGCATACACAACAGTTACTACAAATATAGACGCTAATAATAAAAAGCTTTTTGCTTTTGCTAATACTTATAGTACTAATGCTTTGGTTAGTGTCGATAAAGGTGGAGTGAAAATTTATAAAAACGGATTAGCTAACGGTCTACCGCTGATAATTACTAACGCAAATAATTACGTAAGTACTGCGGAAAATAGATCGTTGGCAAAAATACACTATCCAGTGGTTACAACTTCAGCAGATAATATGGCAAAGCAAACAGGTATTGAGGATTCATTAACAGATCATTGACATAACGATGCGGCCTACTCACTTTTAATAGGCCAAATCCTTAATAACTATACAGATTGGAATAATTCACTTTCTAAAAATGAACAAGCAATCCAAGATAACAAAGGCAATAAAAAAGCTTATGAATATAACTTTAGTGAAAACATTTTAACATATAACGATTATGTGAATGCTTTGTTATGAGCCTTTGGGGGGTCTAATTCTTTTACTAACAGTGTAAAAACTGCAGCATTAAAACAATATATTGGAAACTACTCATATGGGGATTATGAAGCTGCAATTACTTCAATGTACACTGTAGGTAAATTAATTTCATCTGATACACCGATTACTTCTTACTTTAATGCTACACCTGGGGGGAACAATTCGCTTACTTTCGAAGATTACAAAGATAATTTATCATACCAATGACAATTATCTTTGAATAGTAATTTAGGTTCAACTCCAATAATATGCAATGATAAAACAATAACTAATGGTTATACTGACAAAGCGATTGATTGAGAAACCTATTTAGCTACCATTAAATATTTAACAGCCAATAATTATGCAAAATTCATTAGTTGACTTCAAGGAAAAATTGGTTCTGATTCAGATTTTCAAAATACAGCATACATCGTATGGGCTGCAAAAGATAATATAGTTTTAAACCAAGATTTTGATACAAATACTTCTTCTGTTAGTGACATATATGGTTGGAAGAATGATTACAACGGATTGTTTAATAACCTTTATCAAAATACTAATTTAACAGACGCACAAGTACCTGGTTCATATACATCATTCAGCAAGTATTGACAATTTGCACCAATGCCGCAAGTTTCTAGTCCAGATCTTAATGCTATGGGTTTCTTAGGATTACAAACTAAAAATTCTAATAGTATGGATCAAGTATCGGCTGATGCTAAAGCTGCTTTGTTTGACAAATTTTCATTGAGTTCTAAAGCTGACCACACAGGTTCTTTATATCAATTTGGTTCAAGAGAAAATTTACATAGTCAAATTGAAAAAGATCTTAGAATACCAACAGTAGCTAAGATAAATCAATACGTTGATTTTATTCAAGCACAGACTGGTTTGTTTGATATTACTAAAAACAAGATAGATCAAGAAACGAACAATGCCGATAAAGTAAGAGACTTATTGGATGCAGTAAATGATTCAGGCACTTTGCCTGATGAATGTTTCATTGGTTACAACAAAAGTAATAGTACTGATTACACTTTAGAATTACGTGATCCAACAAGTAAGGATTATGTTATTCCTGATTCTAGCGGTTCAAAAATTGGAGCACGTATTCGTGTGATGCAACTTAATAGATATGACGTCAATGGCGATGATGTAATCACTCATTTAAATCAAATTTTAGGCTCTGAGATGGTAAAATATTTAATTGCTCAAGCTGCATTAGAGACTTCTAATCAAACTGCAACTATTACTGATGTTATTAAGACTGTCTTAAAAGATGGTAAATTAGCGGTTTATGATCGTCGTTTCAATGATCAATTAGGCTCACAATGGGTGCAAAATTGAAAAAGTAAGAATTAATGGATCGTAAAATAGTTTTTACCGATTTGGATGGCACTTTATTAAATAGTGATAAACAAATAACTACTGAGTCTGAAAGTATCATTAAAGCTTTTATTGCACAGGGTCACTTTTTTTGTTTTGTTACAGGGCGTTCATTAGAAGATGCCTTACCATATTACAAACAATTGGGTTTAAATACAATTTGTATTTGTAATAATGGAGCAGCCATTTATCACCCAACCGATCCCTTTTTTGATGATATTTTTTTCCCTTTAAATAATTATATTTTTTTTAAATTATGAGAATCAAAACCACTTCAAGATAGCGTGGATTACTTTGTCATTAGAACCAAACACAATACTTTTGTGAACAAAATTCCGACCGAGAAGAAAATAAAAGATCGTTTAACCACATTATTCCACTTAGATTTTGATAAGGTGGAAAACGTTAAAGAACGAATGTTAATTCATCATAGCAAGAAAAAGCGTAAATCAGATATTCTGTCCATTATTTTAATTTTAAAACCGCATATTAATGTGCAAGACATATATTATCTAATTAAGTCGCAAACTAATAATTTATTAATTTCTCATTGATCTATTGATAATCGTGGTTTTGAACATAACGGTCAAGTAATTATTGAATTAAATCATAATTTTGCTAACAAACTAAACGCACTCAAGTTTGCACAAAGTTATTACGATGTGTTGTGATCAGATACTTATGTTTTTGGTGATGGGGAAAATGATATTGCAATGTTAAATAAAACTGACAATTCGTGAGCAATGCGCAATTCATCGAACCATGCATTAGCAGTCGCTCGCAATATTACACACAATGATAATAACCATAATGGCGTCGCACTTATTTTGAAAGAATTATTCATGATTAAATAATTTGCGACAAATAAAAATACCCTAATAATGTGGCATGATCAACAACCTGTGCATGATGTATTTTTTCCAAAAAATGTAACTGGTTGGTATTACCGCCAGTAACTAAGGTTTTGAAAATACCATAATATTTTTGAGCATATTCCATAACGCTTAAGACAAAACCTTTAGCCATATGACCACAACCAGATAATAATGAGGTTTTGGTATCTTGCCCAAAAGAAAGTTGATAGGCAGCATTAGAGAAATGTTTATTTTGAATCAAAGCAGTAGTGATGACTAATTGTTTTGCACCTAATTCTATAGAAGGACCAATTGCTGCACCAATAAAATGATTTTTTTTAACTACAACTGCAAAAGAAGCAGTCCCAAAACTAATAGCAATTCCTTGTTGATAAGTTTTTTTTACTCATAAAGCTAAGCTTAATAGATCTGTGCCAATTTCATTAATATTAAATTTTGTTAAATTAAATTCATTGATAAAATCTGTTGCTTTGATTAAATGTACATGCACTTTAGTTAATGCTTGTAAATCAGAAACCATAGTACGAGTAATTTGAGAAACGACAGAACCAATGTATATTTTTTCTAAATGATGCAAAGTCAACATTTTTTTTAAAGCTAGTTTTGAATATTTTTTGGTGGATAAAATTTTGACAAACAATAGTTTTTTGTCAAAAAAACCGAATTTGATATTTGTATTACCAACATCAATAATTAACCTAAGCATTTAAGAACCCTTTTTAATTAATCGTTTTTGTCGGATTAATTCTCTTAGATTAGAAGAAGATACTTTTTTTAACTTATTACTAGAAACAAAAAATATTGTTTCAATTTTGTTAGCTAATAAGTGATTATTTTGTGCCATATTAATTTCATATTGAATGTCACGAACACCACGAATAGAACGGACAATATATTGACATTTGAATTTCTTAAGTAAATTGATGGTTAATCCATTATTTAACACAACTTTAACATTTTTTAGTTTTAATTTTTTATCAATAATGTTTTTAACTTTTTGGAAACGATCACGGATATCAGCTTTATTTTTTTTATCAATGTTAATTGAAACTGCTACATACAAATACTCAAAAAGATGTGCTGCTCGTTTAATAATATTGAGATGCCCATCATGCAATGGATTGAAAGAACCAGGGAAAACCGCTCTATGAAGTTTAGACATATTATTTTTCCTTATTTTTGATATAGGTTGCTAATGCTGATAAGTTTTTAAATTTTTTGCCTTGATCTTTGACTAAAATATCAATTGTTTTATTTGGATGATCATTACCTAAACTAACAATAGCTTTATCAACAATACCAAATTTATCTAATTGTTGAACAGCATTTTTATGTCCGCTACGCAATAACATTTTGCGTAAGTAATTAATAGTTCATACTACACCTAATTCAAATGTATTGCGACTATTGGTATCAATTAAAAAATAGTCACATTTCAAGGCTAAATTAAGATTGGTTCAAAAATCTGTTTCAGAGAAATCTTGGTCAAGCACCATTTTTGTTATGTGCCAATTAATGTCTACTTCATCTTGAAGGATACTGACAATTTTTTTCAATTGTTTATTTGCGATATACCCTTGTTTAAATTTGTACATGTTGTTAATTATCCGTTATTTTCTAAATCCATGAATTAGTATTTTTTTTAAACGATACAACAAACTTTTAGGTTCTTTAATTTCTGTTGGTGTTAATAAATATCAACCAAAATATCACGTTTTTTTATTTCACATGTCATATCAACGATAACGTTTAAACTTTTGCAAACAACTTTGTCCTCAAATAATGCCACTAATACAAAGATAAGACAAAGAGAAACCGATTGCAGCAGCGGCGGCTGGGCCTACTTTGAATATTTCAGCAACACCACTATATTCGCCACCTAAATCTCAATCATTTAAATTTAAGCCACTTACATGATCAGTTACATTCAAACTAACCATACAGATACCGACATACCCATAATATGTTGCAGCGAAAAAATTACAGTAAATTCAATCTGCAAAACGCATTTTTGGGACACTTACTAGTATTAAGACACTTAATACGACATTAAGATAGTGCATCATAAAATACATGGGGTTTGCACTATCACCAATGAATATGTATTTTCACATTGGTAAATCACCAATATTTATCATTTCATCACCGATGCCACCCAGAATGGTAATTAATCCGCCAAATAAACCAAAGGGAGCAGTAATTTTTGCTAATTTTCTAGTAGGATCAGCAATTAATACTGCACAAATTAAAAATGAGCAAAAAGGACAAATGTCCAATAATAAACCACGAGATGTTCGAACACTATGATCATTGCCATGTTTTCAAAAGTCACTAAATTCATCATAAAACCGAAAAATTGATAAATAAATTAATAAACACAAAGATAATGTCAATCAAAAAAAATAATTATTAGTAACTTTTTTAATATAGGGTCCAATCCCGATTATGAGACATACAGATAATATCGTGACGACATCAATAATGATGACTGCTGTAGTATGCATAGGAGTATTTTAACACATTAATACTCTTATAATACATGCCTAATGCCAATCAATTTTCAAAGTCTTAACCAATTTAAAATCGCGAATAATCAGGTCATTTTAAATCAAGATTATTTGCTTAAGGAACGCAAACGTTTTAAGAAAATTACTGGCACTAAATTTGCTGCCATCGTTGGATTAAATAAATACAATTCACCTTTTAAAGTGTGAATGTCTATGGTGAATTTATATAAAGATACTATGGATCCAACGCTGGCACGAACTGGCAATGTAATTGAACCAAAAGTACGAAATTATGTAACTCAACAATTAAATATTCCGTTTCGGGTATATGATCCCAAAGCAGTTAATTATGATGTTTTTAGTAGTCATCCAATTTTTGGTGGGATTCCCGATGGTGAGCCACTCAATCAAAATCAACAAGTAGATTATTCAACCGGGATGCCCATGTTAGAAATCAAGACTTCTTCGATTGATTCACTGCTTTACAAGCGTGAACGTAATGAATTAAAAATGGTAAAAAGTAGTGATGGCACTCCAGTAATCAAAGAAAAGAACGCCAAGAAAAAAACTTGATTTTTAAATGAACAAATAATTATCCCTAATGAATATTGTTTACAAATTGGTTTATATCTCTATTTAAGACAGGCTACTCATGCTGTGTTTGGCATTGCTTTTTTAGAACCACAAGATTATGTTCAACCTGAAGCTTTTCAAGCAACTGATCAAAATGTATACATAGCTAAATGTGAATTACAACTTGCACAAATGAAACCATACATAGATTATGCAATCGACTGATATCATAAATATATTGAACAAGGTGTTTCTCCCAAAATGACTGAAGAAGATTCTGCGTGATTGAAAACAGAATTAGAAGGTGTTAAGTCGTAATGAAATCTGTTATTTATGTTAAATATGGTGAATTAACTCTTAAAGGTAAAAATAAAATAGATTTTATTAATTGTTTATTTGATAATGTCAAAAAAATGTTAAAAACTTTTACTAATGTTCATATAGAAAAATTATTTGATGCATTGATTATTAAACCTAAAACCAAAACTAATCAGCAACAAATAATTAAACTTCTATTACGTGTACCAGGCATTAACCTGATTATTCCAGCATATGAAACTTCTAATAAATTTACTATGTTAGCCAAAAATATTAGTGAAGTTCTTACAAAAATGGCAATGAAAAAAACAACATTTAAAGTTATTACAAAAAGGGCTGATAAATCTTATTTCATGAATTCCATGGAAGTGTCTTGTAAACTGGGAGAACTTATTCTAAAGAAATTTAAAAATTGAAAAGTGGACGTTCATACTCCAAAGTTACCAATTTATGTAGAAATCAAAAAAGATTCAGCTTTCTTTTATTTTGAAAAAATTAAAGGTACAGGGGGTTTTCCATTAGGTATTAATGGGAAAGTACTTTTAATGATATCAGGTGGAATCGATTCACCTATTGCAGCCAATCTCTTAATTAAAAAAGGATTAAATGTGGATTTTTTAACCTTTATTTCGCCACCGCACACTGATGATAAAGCTCTAAACAAGGTACGTAAATTAAAAGAAATTGTAACTTTAAACAACACCTTGTATAAGTCAAAACTTTACATTGTAAATTTCACTAGTTTGCAGCATGAAATTGCCCATATTAGCGACTACAGTTATCAAATTACTATCATGCGCCGTTATTTTTTTCGCATAGCCAAACATTTAGCTATTGCCAATAATTATCAAGCGATTGCTACGGGCGAATCTCTAGGACAAGTTGCTAGTCAAACAATTCAAAGTATGCAAACAATTCAAGATGCTGCAGATGATTTTTTAGTTTTACGACCATTATTAACTATGGATAAAAGTGAAATTATCGAGATGGCTCAAAAAATTGGTACATATGATATTTCTATTTTGCCATATGATGATGCGTGTAGTTTATTCGTACCAGCCAATCCAGTTACTAAACCAACAATTCATAAGGCAAAAAAATTGGAAGAAGAATTAACGTTAATGGAAACACTTTTGCAAAGTACTTTACTAAAACATATCATTGTAGAGTAGCATATAATTTGTCTATGGATTTTTTAAAAACTGTAATCATTAATAAGATTAATGAATATCAAAAAATTTCGTTATTTTTTCATGAGGCTCCTGACTTTGATGCTCTAGGAGCTTGTTATGCGTTAAAACGTTATATCCGTGACATTGCACCTGAAAAAGAAGTCATGATTATCGGGCTAGACATCTTAGACGAATCATTTGGTAAATATTTTTTCTTATTTGATAAACAACATGTACCGAATAGTTTTTTAACAGAATCATTAGGTATTATTTTAGATGTGGCTAACGAACAACGGATTTGGTCTGGTCGTTACAAATATTGTAAAGAATTAATCAGAATAGACCACCACCCACAAGTAGAATCTATTGCTCAAATTGAGTGAATTGATGATAACTATCCAGCGACTTGTGAAATGATTGGTGAATTATTGTATTTTTGAGACCCAAAATATCTTTTAGCTTCCACAGCAGCTTTCTTATATGCTGGGATCGTTACTGATACCAACCGTTTTTTATATTTATCTACGCGTCCGTCTACCTTGCAACTAGCATCAAAATTATTAGTTACTAATTTTGATCGTCAAAGAATCAATGATGTTATTTATTTAAAATCATTGAAAGAGGCTAAATTTGATTCTTATGTCATGAATCGAGTTAAATTTATGACGGATTTAAAATTTGCTTATGCCATTCTCGCAAAAAACTCATTTGAAAAGTACGATATTAAATTACGTATGTCTATGGTACATGTGCTAAACAATATAAAGGGATTAGAGATTTGAATGACTATTTATTATGATGATAGTCTTAAAGCATGACGTGGTTCACTGCGAAGTCGTAATTTACCAATTAATCAAATTGCTGAGAAATATAATGGTGGTGGCCATCGATTGGCGGCGGGATTTACATTGAAGAACCTGGCCCAAGCTAAAAAAATACGCAATGACATTATTATGTATTTAAAACAAGTACTCAACCAATTACATTAATCTTTGCGTATATAATAACGATATTAAGTAAATAATAAAACATAAGGCGGTATACTATGGCAAAAACGAGAACTATTAAAATTGCAGCAATTGATCCAGATAAATTTGAACGCATAGATGTACCTAAAACTAAACGTGTTGATCCGACTAAGATAAATTTGACTGCAGATTTTAAAAGTGAGATCGCGCACAAAAGTATTAATGAATTAGAATACATGTTACGTTTTGAAGTAACTGATCACGAAAAAATTAATCAAATCAAAGAGCGCATTAAAGAATTAAAAAAGAAATAGCATGTTCATTAATCTTGCTGTACACTCGCATTATTCTTTATTAATGTCATCGATGTCTATCGATGACATTATTAAATATGCAAAGCAACACCAACAAAAATATGTGGCATTAGTTGATATTAATGTGATGTATGGGGCGATGGAATTTTATCAAAAGGCAATTGCCAACGAACTAACGCCAATCATTGGATTACAAATTACATATCAAAATGAGCGGGTAATCTTAATTGCTAAAAATAGTGAAGGTTATCATAATCTTGTAAGACTATCTTCTAAAATAATGACGAGTGTTCCATTTGATATTAATGACTATATTAATCACACATATGTAATTGTTAATAATGCGAGTAATGTAAAATGGCTCAAACACCATAAAGACGTTTACAGCGCATTTTCAGATGGCCCCATGCCAATTGCTCTCCAAGAGTGTTTTTTTGAGAATAAAGACGATTTAAAGTATCTTAAAGCGTTATTAGCAATCAACCATGACCAACAACTGACAGATTTTACTAATGTTCAAAATTATGACGAAAACTATTTGCTATCCACTGAACAAGCACATCATAAATTTAGTACGACTGCTTTAAAAAATCTCGAATCTTTAATTAACTCATGTACGTGAGAAATTACTTTTAATAAATCAATTAATTTCGTTAAATATGATAAAGGCACATCAAGCAAGATATTATTACAAACTAAATGTTGTGATGGTTTAAAACAGAGATTAAATTCTAATAAAGCTCCTAGTAAGTACATTGAGCGCTTGCAAAAAGAGTTACAAATTATTGATCAAATGCATTTCAATGATTATTTCTTAGTAGTACAAGATTATGTAGCTTTTGCGAAACGTAATGGTATCTTAGTTGGCCCAGGAAGAGGGAGTGTGGCTGGATCATTAGTGGCATATGTTTTAGGCATCACTGAAATTGATCCCATCCAACATGATTTAATTTTTGAACGTTTTCTTAATCCATCACGTCAGACAATGCCTGATATTGATATAGATTTTATGGATAATCGACGTAATGAAATTATTGAATATTTATTTGAACGTTATGGCACACAACATGTAGCACACATCATTACATTTCAAAGAATGAAAGCTAAAATGGCGGTTAGAGATGTGGGACGGATTTTAGGAATTGAGTTACCCATTATTAATAACATTAGTAAATTAATTAGCATGCAGTACGACTTAGATTTAGTTGGTGCAATTGATAAGAATAAACAATTAGCATCCTTTGCTGCAAAATATGAAACACTATTTGATATAGCAAAAAAAATATTAAATTTTCCTAGACAGATAGGTTTACACGCTGCAGGTGTAGTTATTACTGATACTAGAATAGATGACATCCTTCCTGTTCAAAGTGCTACCGATGGAATTAATTGCACCCAATTTTCAATGGAGTACTTAGAACCAATTGGTTTGATTAAAATGGATATTCTGGGCTTAGTTAATTTAACGACGATTAATGAAACGATTAAATTAATTAAAAAACAACAATCAAAGAATATTGATTTATCACAAATTAATTTAAACGATGCACGCGTTTTTAATGAATTAACTAGTGGGCACACTATTGGTATTTTCCAGTTGGAATCTCCAGGTATGCAAAATTTAATCATGAAAATTAAACCGAAGAGCATTGAAGATATTTCAATCACTTCGGCTTTGTTTCGTCCTGGGCCACAAAAAAATATACCCACATATTTAAAAAATAAAACTAACCCCAATAGCATTCAGTACTTAAACGATGATTTTAAAGAAGTTCTTTCATCAACATATAACATCATTATCTATCAAGAACAAGTAATTGAAATCGTGCAACGCGTTGCGGGATTTTCTTTGGCTGATGCAGATTTATTCCGTCGTGCCATTTCCAAAAAGAATGCCGATAAACTTTCACAATTAAAAGAACAATTTATTCATGGTGGTAAAAAAAATAAATATTCAGAGACAGAATTAAATAAAATCTTTGATTTTATTTATGAGTTTGCTAACTATGGCTTTAATCATTCTCATTCATTAGCTTATTCTTATATTAGTTATTGAATGGCATATCTAAAAACACATTATCCACTAGAATATTTCACAGTGTTATTATCCGCAAGTGAAAATAGTGCTGATAAAGTAGCGTTATATATTCAAAGCGCACGCGATCTTAAAATTAATGTTATTCCTCCATCAATTAATGAATCTTCATGTAGTTTTCATATTAAAAACAAATCCATAGTTTTTGGTTTTAATTCTATTAAAGGTATTGGTAATGAAACTATTTCTAAGATTTTAGAAGCACGTAATGGCACTCCAAAGCAAACATTCCAAAGTTATATCCAAGCAATTGCTAAACTTGCTAATGCGGGCGTCGGTATGAAAACGATCGAAACATTAATTAAAGCAGGCACATTCAATGAATTATTACAAAAAGAGAGTCGTCATTTTTTATTAGTGAACTTGCCAGAAATTTATCAAAAAATTAACACTATGACGACAATTGGTGAATTTATTATTAAACCTGTTTTACAACCAGCAGAAGAAACTGCTGAGATAAAAAAACAATTAGAAATCGAGCAATTTAATCTATTAGGGGTTTCATTTGTTGAACACCCCTTAATAAGTGTGAAACAAAAATATCACGGGAATTTTCAAATTGTGGATCTTTTTAATGCAATAAATGCAATGGCACCGATTCACTGTTTAGTGAATTTAGTAGGCCATCGAGAAATTAAAACTAAAACTGGTCAAGTAATGGCTTTTGCTAAAATTGAAGATGATTCAAAAATTATTGATATTGCGATTTTTCCTAGTGTATATGAAAAAATAAAGCATATTTTAAAGAACGGTAATTATTACATTGTTACAATCAGAACTACCGATCGCGGTTATCAAGCTTTAGCTTGAAGAGAGTATCAATATGAGTAAGCAAGCCATTGTAATTGACGGAAATTCCTTAATTTATCGGGTATTTTATGCGACTAATAATCAATTAAACTATTACAAACAACATAATTTGCAACCAGTGAATGCCTTGAAATTGGTGTTATTGATTGTTTTAAAATTATTAAGTGAAAATACTTACGATTATGCATTGATGGCTTTTGACCATGAAAAGAAAACGCTAAGACATGAAATTTATACAGAGTATAAAGCAGGTCGTAAACCTATGCCTGATGATTTATATTCACAATTAGCATTAATTAAAGATGCTATGGAAATTATTGGTGTTAAAACATTATCCATTCCTCAAATTGAAGCAGATGACATCATTGGAAGTTATGCAAAATTAATGAATGAAAATCAAGTGAATGTGGAAATTTTTACTTCTGATAAAGATTTATTACAATTAGTTAATGAAAGGACTAATGTTAATTTATTCAAAACTGGTATTAGTCAAATAACTAAAGTTACACTAGCCAATTTTAGTGATCATTTTTTTGGTTTACAACCTTCTCAAGTATGTGATTTTAAAGGTATTTCTGGAGATAGTAGTGATAATTTGGCGGGAGTAAAAGGAATTGGGCCCAAAACAGCATCTGAATTAATTAGTAAATTTGGTTCACTTGAAAAGATTTATGAGTCCATTGATCAATTATCCATCGCTCAGCAAACTAAATTTAAAGCAACTGTTGATCTTGCTAATATGTGCAAACGTTTATCCATAATTGAAACCAATATCTTACCTAATTATTCAACTGAAAATTTTATTAAAAAACCCATCAATCAAAAATTATTTAAGGAATTAGTTGAACGTTATCATTTTACAGGGCTTACCAAATACTTATTTGGTAAGCAAGGAAATATTTTTTAATTCAATTACACTAATTCAAGAATAGCAGTTTCGGTACGATCACCAAGACGTTTACCTAAACGTAATACACGAGTGTAGCCACCTTTACGTTGTTGATATTTTTTAGCAATTTCTTCCGCTTTTTTGAGTAAATCTGTGCGAGTCATTTTTTTAGTATTTTTAACAATTGATAAAATTTGACGCTTACTAGCTAAATTATTCTTTTTAGCTATTGTGATAATTCGATCAACATGTTTTTGGGTTTCTTTAGCCTTAGTGAAAGTGGTTTCAATCTTACCGTAGGCAATCACATCACTGACTTGTTGACGAATCACCATTTGGCGTCATGACGATGTTTTTCCAGGTTTATTTACATAAGACACAGATTTATTCCTCCTTGAAAGTTAATCCGTATTCTACTAATTGTTTTTGAATCTCACGTAATGATTTTTTACCAAGATTTTTAATTTTTTCAACTTCATTTTTAGTCATTGCCGTTAATTCATTAATAGTTTGAATACCACGGCGTTTTAAACAATTGTAAGAACGTACCGATAATGTTAATTCTTCAATAGGGATAGATAAACCTTCTTGCTTCTTTTCTTCTTCGTGTTCTTTAATAATTTGCATCGTTTCAATTACTGAATTAATATCAATTAATGGTTTTAAATGTTCGCTTAAAATTTTAGCAGCCATTGCGACGGAATTTTGAGGAGAGATCGCTCCATTAGTAGCTACCTCTAAAGTTAAAATATCACCAGTTACAGTTTTGGAAACTTTTTGTTCATCAACTGTATAACCCACACGTACGATTGGACTAAAGTTAGAATCGGTGGCGATAATGTTTAAACTATTAATCATTTCTCGATTTTGTGCAAATGTACGGAAACCACGACCACGAATTGCATAAATTTCCACTTCTAATTTGGTAGTTGCGTTAGTTATAGTAGCAATGTATAAATCTTTGTTAAGAATATTAAAACCGCTAGGTGTTTCAATATCACTAGCATAAATTTCACAACTACCTTTTTTAGAAATTTTTAAAGTAGGTCATTGCTCAATTTTAGTACTTGCTAATTCATCATCACTCACAACATTCTCATCAATTGTAATGATTAAATTTTTGAGGTTAAGTACGATTTGAGTAACGTCTTCTTTAATTCCATTAATTGCTTGGAATTCATGATTAACTCCAGGAATTTTAATTGCAAAGATACTAGCGCCAGGAATGTTCGATAACATTGTACGACGAATAGCGTTACCTAATGTAACACCAAAACCTTTTTCGAGTGTACCAATAACGAATCTAGCTTGTTGGCTATTGCTCGCCTCGATTTCTGGTTTGATTGTATATTTTAAAAATTTTTCCATGATTATTCTCCTTATGAACTGTAAATTTTACCTCGGTTTTTTTGGTGGCCTGCAACCATTATGAGGAATGGGGGTGACATCATTCATTTCGGTAATTTGTAAACCAGCCACAGCTAATGAACGGATGGCAGTATCTTTTCCTTGGCCTGTACCATTTACATTAACGATTACGCTTTTTAAACCTAATCCCATTGCATTTTTGGCAACTGCAGTTGCTGCTAAGCCAGCAGCATAAGGTGTTGATTTTTTGCTGCCTTTGTAACCAATTGTGCCAGAAGAACTTCAAGCAATTACATTTCCTTTTAAATCTGTAATGGTAACAATTGTGTTGTTAACGGTTGCATGAATGTGAGCAATACCGTGAACGTCAGTTAGTTTACGTTTTTTCTTGGATTTAGGTTTTTTAGGAACCGCTGCACTTGTTTTTTCTTGCTTTTTAGTTTCTGCCATGTTATTTCCTTTTAGTTTTTAGTTTCCACTTTCTTGTTAGCAATAGTTTTACGAGGGCCTTTTCTTGTGCGAGCATTTGATTTAGTCCTTTGGCCTCGCACTGGTAATCCACGACGATGTCTAATGCCGCGATAACAACCGATTTCAATTAAACGTTTGATATTCATTGCTACATCACGTCTTAAATCACCTTCAATTGTTAATTTGATGGCTGCTTCACGAATCGCTGCTAATTCTTGTTCAGTTAAATCTTTAACTCTTTTTTCTGGATCAACTTGAGCATTTTTAGTAATTTTACGTCCTGTAGAAATACCGATTCCAAAAATTGCAGTTAATGCAAATGGAATTTTTTTGTTATTGGGGATATCTACTCCTAGCAAACGTGCCATATATTAATTGTCTCCTTGAATCCTATTAACCTTGTCTTTGTTTGTGTTTGGGATTTTTACAAATTACCATTACTCTACCATGTCGTTTAATTACCTTGCAATCTTTACAAATTGGTTTTACTGATGCTCTAACTTTCATAATATCCTTGTAATATTTTATTTCGTACTCTGTGTTAACATTTTAATAAAAAATAATTTGTTCATATTGTTTGGGACACTAATTATACATTATGTATAGAATAAATTGTTCAACCAAATGTTATGGGCTTTTTAATGGTCAAGTAAACCCCGAAGTTCCCACCCCTATGGATTGGATATAAAAAGCCCATTTAAGAGCTTAGAATTGATTTGAAACACTAATTCAAGGACTTAAAATGAGCAAAAAATATTATAGACACTTCCAAGATTGAGAGAAAAATAAATTAGAACGAATATTAGGCGAACAACCTACCTGTATACCGATTTATGGCTCTACTCCATAGGGAGTAGAGCCATAAATATATATTTAATTTAAACTGCGTGGTTTAGATCAACAAAATGTAAGGTATTACGATTAAATAAACTAACTAGCGTAATGGTTAAAGGATAGGTTATTCAAGTGAACAAATATAACCCTAAAGGGTCAGTTCTGCCAAAACCAATAATAGCTTCTACCAATACATTTAAATCACTCAGAAAAAATAAAACAGCAGTTACACCATAAAGTAGTCACTGTGGTTGTTTATATGTACAAATAGCTCTTCATAGCATAGCACACAATAGTAACCCATAAGCTGGGACACCAAATTTAAAAATGAAATCTACTTTATTTTGACGTGGTATTAATCATAAAAAGCAAAATAAAACATAAGCAATGTAAAGACATAAAATGGGGATTAATTTAACCACATCTTCTTTGGAAAAACTTTTGACTTTACAAAAATAAATAATTAAACAGACATGGCAACCCACAAAAACAACAACATTATTACTTATACTCAATGCTCCCAATAATTCAGCGATGAAACAAAACAGAAGAGCTAATGAAATTAACCAATTAGTTTTAATGTGTATGGTTAGTATAGAATACATTAAAGATATGGCACAAAAAACAGGCACTATAACATGAACTACATTAGTTAAATTTTGATTATCGTAATTAGTTTTATGAAGGATTTGGATTATTAAAACAGCTGTTCAAGCAATAACCGAATACAAAAGATAACAGATAGAAAAAATTTTGGAATCAAACCTTGATATCAATGTTTTTTTCATATAAGCGATTATAAAAGAAAAATATCAACAGTTTTAAAGCATTGGTATTTTTTCAGTCAAGCTTTATAGTCCCTAACTCTGTCAGACTCGGATTCACATCACCGCATATCTACACAAGTTATATATGTCTGCAACCTATTGGTGGATACACATATATTAGCGTAAAGATTTTAAAAGTTTAGAAATTGCTTTTTGATTTAAATGATTAGTTTTCCATGTACAATTATTAAAATAAGTGTAGAAAAATTATGGAATGTATTTTTTGTAAAATTGTTAATAAAGAAATACCAGCAAAAATTATTGCTGAAAATAAAGGAGCGCTTGCCTTTTTAGACATTGAACCAATCAGTGACGGGCATACAATTGTAATTTCCAAAAAACATTACAAAAATTTAAGTCAATGCGACAATGAGACACTTCACGATGTATTAGATCTAGTAAAAGAAATATCACAAAACATGCAAGATTCATCATTAAAACCTTGAGGAATTAATTACCTATCCAATGAGGGTAATATTGCAGGACAAGTAGTCATGCATTTTCACATGCATGTCATTCCTAAATATGGCAAAGAAGAGGGATTCAAAATTAAAGTTGGTAATAAATATTTGGGTGATATCAACAAAATTTATGAAGAGTTAAAAACCATTAAGAAGTAAAATACTTTCTAATGGTTTTTACTTTTTGATCAATGATCGTTTTAAGATCAGCAAAATTTTTACTTTGTTCAAATGGCTTATGAAATTTTTGTAATTCGATAGAAATGATTTTTCCATAAATACTTTTTTTAAAATTAAACATATGTGTTTCTAATAAATGATCTTTCACAAAGATAGCTGAAGGATAACGAATGTGGTCAACATATGTATAGCCTACGTATGATCCAACTTTAGGAACAACTGTTTGTTTAGGTAAATGAACATTGGCAGTAGGATAATTTAATTTACGTCCCATTTTTTTACCGTGAACAACAACACCTGTAATGGTATAAGGATTTATTAACAATTTATTTGCTTGATGCACGTTTCCATCAATAATCATTTTTTTTATAAGAGAAGTCTTATATTTGTAATTTAATTTGATCACCCGTACTTTAAAATATTTTTTCAATTGTTGAATGTTTCCCAAGCGTTGTTTACCAAATTTAAAATCGCTACCGACAATGATTTCAGATGGTTTAATTTGTTTTAATAATTTATATATGAAAGACATACATTGCATATTATTTTGTTGTAAGTCTAATAAAAAAATGTTTTGTGGTTTTAATTCTTGTAAATCTGCTAAACGCTCTTGGTCTGAATAAAGTAAATCATTCAATTTATGGGGAACATTAATAAAAGTAAGTAAATTGAAATTATTTTCATGAACACGTTTAAATAACATTGCATGTCCCCTATGTAAGCCATCAAAAAAACCCACGATTAACGGTGATGATTTACTATTGAGAGTATGAGCTTGATCAAAAAATAATATTTTTGTCATAGTAGTTAATTATCGGAAAATAATTGTTCTAAACTAATACTATTTTCAATGGTAAATTCACCGCTACGAGTTCTTTTTAAATTAACAAGGTTAGCTCCTGTATCAAGCTGCACTCCTAAATCGTGAGCTAATGATCTAATATAAAATCCTTTGGAAACATGTAATCTTACCTGTAAAATATCATCAAGAAATTCAATGATTTGAAAGTCAAAAAGACGAACCAATTGTGGTTTTATAACTGGTATTTGTTGTTGAGAGTATGCCAATTTATACAGTTGTTTTCCTTGAATACGTTTAGCTGAATAAACTGGAGGGACTTGCCAATAATCACCTTGTTTTAATTTAGTTAGTTCTTCGATTATTTGATGGAGAGTGATGTTACTTGTAGGTTTTCTAGCGATACATTTACCACAAATATCATAGGTGTTGGTTTCAACCCCAATTTGAATTTCAGCAATGTATTCTTTGTCATCAGTTTGTAATTTAGACAATAGTTTAGTTCCTTCATTGAAACCGATGACTAAAACACCAACCGCATTAGGATCTAATGTACCAGCATGGCCAACTTTTTTGTAATGAAAATGATGCTTAATTTTCTGAACAACATCATTTGATGTTCATCCTTTAGGTTTGTTAATATTGTAAATATTTTGCATATTTAATTTTAATACAACTGTGATACACCAATAAAGAATGCAAAGATTCATTACCGTCAAGGTAATAATATAACTAAGAAGATTTAGGCATGGTGTTAAATGAATAACACATATCTAAGAAGTAACTAGAACAGATAGTGGAAGCTAAAAAACAAACAAATGATATGGCTAGAATTAATCATAAAAAATAATGGAAATTTCTAGAGCTTAACATACCATTAATACCAATAATTGAAGTAGTTAACAACAAAATAAATGGAAAGGCAGGTAATCCTACGGAAATGTAACTTAATATATTACTTGCTACACCAACAGAATGATATAAACTATCTGGTGGATAATCACTACCATGTTCTAAAATGTGTGTTATTAAAACAAGATAAGTTATTTGGCAACCTCATATGACAACAATAGATGCTATGGCAATCAACCAAATTCTTAATAATGTCTTAGGTTGTCGTAGCCAATTATCAAATTTTAATAAAAAAGCATTTTTAATTTTGACATCTTTCTTACGTTCAAATTTTTGAAAATCAATTTTAGCATGTGTATCAGTATTAGATAATTGATCACTTTTTTCTTGAATTTTTTCTAAAGCTGAAATTTTTTCAGTAGAAATAACTGGTTTAATATCGGTTGGTTCATTAGTTAAATTTTCGTTAGAACCAAAAGAACCAAGATTTGAATTGATGTCTAATGAATCTGCAGGAGGAGTTTGAGCATTTTCAATTTTTATCGATTCAGGTGTTTTCTTAACAACAAAAGGACCTACTTTTTCTCCAGATGGTTCAAACTTAATCTTGATATCAGTATCTGCTGGTTTATCTTGTTTATCTAATTCTTTTTCTTTATCGCTCATAATTAACTTAATGTATTTTATCTAATATTTCATCAATTTTCAAAGAATTATCAATCGTTTGGTCTCTAACAAATTTAATATCTGGTATCTTACGGATATTTAAATTTTGGGCTAATTGATTACGAAAGGTCCCTTTAGCAATCGTTAATTTATTAACTATTTGATCTAATTTAGTACGGTCATAAGTGTCAACATAAACAGTTGCTCAACTAGAATCTGGATTTAATTTAACTGAAGTGAAAGAACATCACTTTAGTGATTCATCATAAATTTCATGTTTCATTGTGTGATTTAAAACATTAAGTATTTCTGATTCAATGTGTTCATGTTTGTAACTAGGCATGGTTAAATTACTCGTTTCTTAGCAATGATTTGATAAGTTTGGATGACGTCACCAACTTTAATGTCATGATACTTTTCTAATGTAATACCACATTCCATACCGGCAATAATTTTATTCACAACTTCTTTTAAATGTTTCATGGAGGCGATTTTAGTATTAACAATTACAGTACCATCTCGTAATACACGGGCATTATCGTTTCGATTCATTTCACCATTTTGAACTAAACAACCAGCAATGACTCCAATATCTGAATGTTTTCATAATTGTTGGATAATGGCTTCACCGGTTTCTTTTTCTTCAAAAATTGGACTTAATTCACCAAGCAAGAAATTTTGTACATCTTCACTCAGCTTATAAATAACATCATAAAATAAAATTTTAATTTGTTGGTTTTCAGCAATTGCTCTAATGGCACGAGTTGGTTTGATATTAAAACCAATAACAAGTGCTTTGGATGCTTTAGCTAGGGTTATATCTGATTCGGTAATACCTCCAACAGTAGAGCGAATGAGTTGTAATTTTGTTCCATCAACATTAATTTTTGACAGTATATTTTTAATTGCCTCTAATGAACCGTGTACATCTGTTTTTAAAATAATGTTTAATGTTTTAATATCATCAGTATTTTCTGTGGTATTAGCATTTTCTACTTGATGATGGAGCATTAATTTATGTAAGCGAATTTTCTCAGCAATTTCTTTAATATCTTTTTCATTTGTGCTGACAATGAAATGTTCTCCAGCTGCTGGTGTTTCAGATAAACCAGTAATTTTTACTGGTTGCGATGGGTATGCAATATTAACTTCTTTGCCATTTTCATCAAACATCATTCTGATGCGGCCATAAGCACTACCCGCAATGATGAAATCACCTTTAGTTAGACTTCCATTTTGTACTAAAATAGTGGCAACTGACCCTAAACCTTTATCAACATTAGATTCAATGATTACACCCATAGCTAAACGGTTAGGATTAGCTTTATATTCATTAATTTCAGCAACGGCTAAAATCGCTTCTAGTAATTTATCAACATTTTGTCCAGTTAAAGCTGAACCTTTAATGGTAATTGTGGAACCGCCTCATTCTTCAGCTAAAAGATTGTAATCACTTAATTTAGTCATCACCTTGTCAGGATTAACGTTAGGTTTATCCATCTTGTTAATAAAGATAATGATGGTGACTTTAGCTGCTTTAGCATGATCAATTGCTTCAATGGTTTGTAATTTAACCCCATCATCAGCAGATACAACAATCACGACGATATCAGTAATATCGGCACCACGGGCACGCATTTCAGTAAATGCAGCATGTCCTGGGGTGTCAATAAATGTAATCTTATCTTTTTTATAAGTAATTTGATAAGCACCAATATGTTGAGTGATGCCACCAGCCTCACCACGAGCTACATGAGCTTTACGAATGTAATCTAATAAAGTAGTTTTACCATGATCAACATGTCCCATAATGGTAACCACAGGTGGACGAGGTTTTAAATTTTCTTTTGTGTCAGTAATTTTAATATTACTTAAAACATTGGTTTCGTCTACTTCAATACGTTTTTCAAAATCGTAATTATATTCAAGACATAATTCACCAATTTGTTCTTCAGTCAACAAAGTGTTAAGTGTGAGCATGCGACCTTTTAAGAAAAAATATTTCAATATTTCACTAGGAATTTTTCCGATGTTTTTGGCAAATTGCTCCACAGTCAGAGGTGAACTAAAAATGAAAACACCATTTTTAATGCCAGTATCTACTTTTTGGAATTGGGTTTTAAGATCAAGATTTTGTCTTGTATCTTGCTTCTTTTTTGGTTTCACTTTTTGCCTCCTTATACAATGTGATGCGTAAAACTTAATTTACTCTTGAAAATCATCGTTGCTGTCATCTTCAATATTATCACTAATATTCTTAGAAGCATCAACATCCATCAATTCTTTTAATAAATCTTCGCGATTAATATTTTTAAAGTCTTGTAAAACAGAATCTTTAGGTTTTTTAATGAATTCTTGTTGTCGCACTTGCGGTGTTTTAGAACTAGTAGGAGCAGTAGTAGTTTTATGAGCATTAGGTCTAGTACGGTTATATTGATTTAATGGATCATGACCGACATGATATTTCTTATATGTTTTACCAAATGTTTGTTGACGTAGAGATAAAGCTTCCACACGTTGATACTGCAAATTTGCATCATGTGCTTCTTCAACTGTATTAATTTCAATATTAGCTTTTAACATATCAGAGATCAAACGTACGTTATTACCAAATTTACCAATTAATAATGCTAATTTATCAGAACGTGCTACTAATGTGATTTGTCGACGTTCTTCAGGTTTAGTTGGTTCTTTAATAGCAAATCCAATTATTTCAGCTGGAGAACAAACATTAACTATGTATTTTTTAAAATCATCGACATACTCAATTACTTCGATATGTTCACTGTTAATTTGTTGTTGGATATTTTTAATTCTTGAACCTTGTGGGCCAATAACTGTTCCTGCTGCTTCCACACTTGCTTGGTGAGAAAACACTGAAAATTTAGTTTTAAAACCAGCTACCCGAGCAATGTCTTTAATTTCAATAATTTTTTCTTGAATTTCTGGAATATTTAACATTAATAAATATTTAACTAATCCTACATGAGCACGAGATAAAACAATTGGTCATCCTTTAGTTTGCTCTTTAACATCTTTAATGTAAAAATTATATTTTTGTCCAGCAACTAACACTTCGCCTGGAATCGTTTCTTTGCGACTTAAAAAACCAAATGTGGTTTCTAAATTGACAGTCACCATACCACTTTTGTGATCAATTTTTTCCACCTCGGCATAAATTACTTCACCGATTCTTGGTTGTCAAGTCATATAAACTTGTTTATTTGATTGACTAGAAATGTTATGCTTAAACATTTGTGATAGGTACAAACCTAATGATAATTTAGAAAATTCTTTTAGAGATATCGGTTCTTTATAAGAATCACCTAATTTTAAATTAGAATCTTTCTTTTGAGCATCCTCTAAACTAATTTCAGCGTAGTCATCTAAGTTATCATTTGCTTCAACCACTTTAAGTAATTTATTAACAGATAAGCGTTTATTATCAATATCAATGTTTACTTCTAATACGGTTTCTGGATATTCTTTTGTGTAAGCTTTAATGATGGCATCTTTCAATCCATCAACTACTGTATCACGTGGGATGTTGTTCTCATCAGCAATTAGTGTAATTGCATTAATGGTATCCACAATCTGCTTATTTCAATCAATTTGTTTTTCAATGTTTTTTTTCATAATTTTCCTTAAGTTTGATGTACTAAACAAATTTAAGGTGTTGCCTCAAAGATAAGGTACACCTTAAAAATTGATTTCTATTATATCGCAAAAGATCAAAGAGTAGTTTGATCATTTACTAAATTGTTTTAACCCTAAATTCCAATTGCAAGTGCAACACTAAATAAAAATGTCAATAAGAACCTACTAATATAATTAAATAATTAAGTTTGACAAAAAACAAAAATTATGAACAGTAAAAATTATAACCATATATCTCACGATGAAATGGTGTTAGCAAGAGATGACTTTATTTGATCATAAGCTACTCTTAATCGGAGAAAGGATGCAAGTGTTCTAAACACCTATATAATGTACATATGAAAAAAGAAACTAAGATTCTTAAAGCAGATCACGATCCAATTAAAGTTGGTGATAATGTTCTTGTTGATGTTAAAACAAAAACTAAGAAACGTAAAAAACCAATTGGTCCTGGTCCAGATACAAACAATCACTTAAGTGAGTATTCTAAACCTCCAGTATGATTTGCCGGAGCCATTCAGGAAGCATTAAATCCATTAAGATCTGATATTCAAACCATCAACACTCGTTTAGACGGAATAGATACTCGTTTAGATGAACAAGGCAACTTGCTGCAAAAGGTTATTAAGTTGAATAATTTAAAAACTGAGTAGCTCACAATTCAAAACAAACAAGTAATTATTAAATCATGGGTTAAGCTCTTATAAGATTATTCACTATGATTTTTCTTTTGTTACACTTGGATTTAAAATTTGCTTAAATTTAGTAGAGGATTTTATTTAAAAATTCCTTGTGATATTGATTAAGCTTTACCAATGGAACTGAAAACTTTAAATTTTTCAATGCATTTATTTTTAATAGCTTCAATGCCTGGTTTTAATAATTTACGTGGATCAAAGCCTTTCGCTTTAGTATCCAAATCTTTTTTATCTTCAATATATTGACGAATCGCTGCTGCAAAAGCAAGTTGACACTCTGTGTTTACGTTTACTTTGCATACACCGTGAGCAATTGCTTGTTGTACCATCGCATCAGGGATACCAGTACCGCCATGTAATACTAACGGAATGTTATTGGTAGCCTGTTGAATTTCATTAAGTCTTGTAAAATTTAAACCTTTTCAATCAGCTGGATAAATACCGTGAATGTTACCAATACCTGCTGCCAAGCAGGTAATTGATAGTTGAGAAATCTTGCTACACTCTTCAACATTAGCAAGTTCACCACCTGATTTTTTACCGTCTTCCTCACCACCAATAGTTCCTACTTCTGCTTCAACTGAGGCATTCTGTTGTTTAGCTAAATCAATAATAATCTGGGTTTCTTTTATGTTTTCATCAAATGGTAAATGTGAACCATCATACATAACTGAACTAAACCCTGCTGCTAGAGCTGCTTTAGCTCCTTCAAAAGAACCGTGGTCTAAATGGAGAACAACTGGTTGTACAACATTCATAGAATCTAATGAGTTGTTTACCATATCAGTTACATTTTTAAACCCATTCATATATTTAGCGGCACCTTCAGATACACCTAATATAACTGGAGTGTTAGTTTCTTGTACAGCCATTAACACGCCTTTGATTCATTCTAAATTGTTAATGTTGATGTGTGCAATAGCATATTTTCCTTGTTGTGCTTTTTTAAGCATGTCACCCATGTTTACTAATCGACTTTTACTCATTATTCGTCTTCCTTTTCATCATATGTTTTACCAACATTACGATTAATATTGATATCGATTTCTTCATCTTCCTCAATTTCTGTTGGTTCTTCAGTTACCGAAGTTTTATTGATAGCTGCGTTTTCTTCAGCAATATCGTTATTGAAGTCATAAAGCATATTTTGAAATTTATCAATTTCCTCTTGCGTTGCAAATTCACGTAACATTCATTTTTTGTTACCCATATAAATAAATCGAGCATCTTGTAATAAATCTGTATATACGATGCCAATATTTTGATTTTGTTCTTCTTTTGATAACTTACCATCTTTAACGATTTTTTTTCATACATCGTTGAAAGTAAAACCTTTATTGATAAATTCTTTTTTTGTCAAATAATATATTTGATCTATAAACTGTTGTCTAGCCATAATCTTCCTTTTTAGAAAAACATATATGGTTATACTACTTAATTATAAAAATAGTTCACAAAATACAGATTAATGAAATGTATCTGTAATTGTATGCCAATTCAATTAATAATTCAGTGTTTCCATCGGCTCTCAAGCCTTCATCGGCTGTGTTAATCCATCGGCTCTCGTGCCTTCTACGGCTGTGTGTTAGTCCATCGGTTCTTCTGCCTTCAACGGCTGTGTTAGCATCGACTCTTATGCCTTCCTCGGCTGTGTGAACCATCGGCTCTTGAGCCTTCGACGGCTGTGTGAACCATCGGCTCTGATGCCTTCTACGGCTGTGTAAGTCATCGGCTCTCAAGCCTTCCGCGGCTGTGCTGATAATTTGTTCATTTGTTTTAATAATATTACTTATGAATATCAATACTACTAATATGTATACATACTACATAATCTATATATATAATAGTCTCAAAAAATGGCAAAATTTTTCATTTTTTTAAGTAAAACCATCATTTTTTTGCAATTTATATTGATTTTTAAGTCAAATGTATGAAAGAAACAACGGTTTGTATTTTTTTCCGTTCAATGTGACAAGGAAGTGCTATATTCACCGAAGGTATCAATTGAATGAAATCATTCAATTGACCAACCGTCAAGTAATGCCTTTGGTTAGATGTTTGGTTTTGTGTTGCATGTAAAAGCAATGCAAAACCATGGAATTAATCAATGTTTTATTTTCACGAGTACTTTTTTGTGAAATAAATTTTAATTTTTATATAATCTTTGCATGGAAAACTTCAGAGAGAGAGAGAGAGAGAGAGAGCCGATCAAGTAATCTTATTTTTTCTTACATAGAACAAGCAATTAACACTGTTGTTAACGGCTTGTTTTTATTTTATCAACGAAGTTTTTCAAAAAAATAAAGCGAGAAGAAAATGAAAATTAAAAAATTAAAAAATTGTTTAATGATAGGCGCAGGATTATGTATCCTTGGAGGAGTAGCAAG
>JAISPD010000033.1 GCA_031275175.1 Mycoplasmataceae bacterium | reverse complement strand
AATTTATTAAAACACCGATAGAAAGATGGGACGAATTCAAAAGAAATGTCTATAAATACGATTACAGTTATTTAGAAAAACACATAAACTAATTTGTCACTTAATTAATTTTTAATCCACTAATTAATAAAATTTATTAAAAATAATTTATTAACGAATATATATGATATGATTATTGTGTAAGAAAGTGGGAGAAAGTGGAAAATGATTTTTTTAGGAACATATAAACATACACTTGACGATAAGAATAGGTTGGTTTTACCGACTAAGTTTATCGCTCGCCTTCCTAAAAAAATCTTTTTGAGCAAAGGGTTTGACGGTTGTTTAGAAATTAGAACACCAGAAGACTTTAATAAACGCTATGAATATTTGAATCAATATTCTGAAAATAAACGTGATAGTCGAAATGCGGCACGTATTTATTTCGCCAACTCTCATGATGTTGAAATCGATAGTGCTAAACGAATTTTATTCCCTAACGAACTAATATCCGCTGCTGGAATTGTAAAAGACGTGGTAATTATTGGTGTCGGTAATAAAATCGAAATTTGAGATAAAACTAAATATCAGAAATTTCAAAAATTAACAATCCCCCTATACGAGTCGATTGCGGAGCGCTTAGATGAACAGAAGAAATAATCAACATATCCCAGTATTATTAAATGAAGTCGTTGCTGCAATGCAGATTCAACCTAATGGCATTTATGTTGATTGCACCGCAGGATTAGGAGGACATAGTCAAGCTTTATTAAATAAACTTGGCAGCGAAGGTAAACTAATTTGTATTGACCAAGATAAAAATAGTATTCAAAGTATTAAACAATTATTCGCTGGTGATCAAAGAGTAAAAATAATCCATGATGACTTCATCAGTATACAACATGTACTTGATGATTTGAAAATAAAAAAAGTTGATGGTATCTTGTTAGACTTGGGTGTTTCTAGTCCAATGTTTGATGATCCCAAACGTGGTTTTAGTTATCATCATGAAGGTAAATTAGACATGCGTATGAATCAAAATCAAAAATTAGATGCGTGATTAATACTTAACAAGTATGATGCAAAACAATTGAACTTTATTTTCAAATACTATGGAGAAATTCGCAAGTGTAAAAAAGTAACAGATGCTATTATTAATTTTCGTAAAAAACATGAAATTAACACCACCACTCAACTAGTTGAAATTATTAAAAGCGCTTTGCCACCAAAACAATTACATATTAAAAAACACCCAGCACGCAATTACTTCCAAGCCATACGTATCGCGGTTAATGATGAACTAAATAAACTTAAACTATTTTTATCAAAAGCTTTTGGTTTATTAAATAAGTATGGGCGACTTGTGATTATTACTTTCCATTCACTCGAAGATCGTATTGTAAAACAAGCCTTTATTAAAAAAACTACCATGCGAATACCAAAAGAAGTACCTGTGCTTTCAGAACAGATTGATTACCTTCTCATAACAAAACATCCAATCATTGCTAATCAAGAAGAAGTAACGATTAATCACCGTGCACGATCTGCAAAATTAAGGGCGATTGAAAGAAAATAGGTGAATGCAATGAAATATAAAGATATCAAAATCACCAGTCAAAATGAAGGAGAAAACTAACGATGTATAACCTAAAAAATGTGTATGCTGTAATTTCATTTGAACGTAATAAGATTAATCTATTAGTAGTCGAAAATGCTCCTAATGGTAAAGTAAATTATCTGTATTTCAATAATTTTGAGCACGATTATTTAGATGAAAATGTCATTTTTATTAACTATGAACACTTGTTGGATAAATTGAAAATATTAATCCGTAATGCTGACAATTTTTTAGGTATCAATATTAGGCGTTACATCGTCAATATTTCATGCTTACCAATTAAGTCAATTCAAGGACATTATCCAGAATCTTTAGTTTTTGAAACACTTTCTGAAAAACACGAACGAAATTATGTAAATAAATTAACCGTCTCTAAGCGAGATGAGAAACAATATACATTACGTATTTACCCAACAACTTGATATTTGGATGGGCAAAGTTTTCCTAATTTTCCTAAAGGTTCACATGGTAAAAAAATTAGCTTTGATTATGTAGGGATCGTCTCTGAAAGACGAATTGTTGATCAATTTGTAGATTTACTAAAAGAAATTGGTGGGAATGTTTTAGAAATTACTTGCAATAGTTTATGTTTAGGAGTTTGTGCCATTAATAACGGAAGTGACGCTGTAGTAGTTGATATCAAAACGACTTCAACCATTATTAATCTCTATAACAAAGCAGGTGACATTAAATCTATTACAACTTTAAATAAAGGTAGTCGTTGGTATTATGATGAAGTTAAGAAAATATTTGGAGTTAATGAAAAAACTGATATTCTACCAACAATCAACGCATTAAACACCATTAAAAATGTAAATCCCAATACTGTTTTATTGTATAAACACGGTAATGAATTCCTTACAATACAAGACGCCGACACACAATCTTTTGTAATTGCATTAAAAATAATTACCAATAAATTGTTCAAAGATATTAGTTCAGCATTAAGTGAATTGCAAATTAAATGTCATGCTAATTTCAATAAAATTTATTTGAATGTTATTGAATCATTGCAATTAGTTTTTAAAGACGTTTGCCCACATTCAATTTTAGAAAATTTACCAATTGAAATGTTAACTAATACGATTGTCGGTTTAGAAGATTATGCTGTCAACGACATGTTACTAGCTACAACATACGTTCATAATTTACAAAGTGCTAATAATAGTTACATATATAGCATCGATCCATTTATTTCAGATAAAGCAGAAAATTATCAACTTAAACAAAATTTGTGAACTAGGTTAGGGATTATTTCAACTCGTTGAGCTGCTAAGTTGGGAGAATAGTAATGGCAGATATTTTAAAAGAAATTATTGGTGAAATTAAAGTAGATGAAAAATCTGCAATTTTTGATAAACAAATTAATGTCAATGAACGAACTAATAACTTACTAAGTAATTTGGATGATGAAAATGAAACATTAGGTCGTTTTCGTATAAAAATTTTTGGCATTGGTGGTGCTGGTTGCAATGTGATTGATTACATGATTAGTGCACGTACTTGAGCAAACAACGTAAATCTTTATGCGTTAAATACAGACTATAAAGCTTTAAAACGCATCCAAGGATTAACTAATGTTTATTTGTTAGGGAAAAAAGCATTGCGCGGTTCAGGAAGCGGAGGTGATCCGATTATTGGTAAATTATCTGTGGAAGAATCCATCAATGATATCCATAATGTATTAGAAAATACAGATATTTTGTTCATCATTGCTGGTCTAGGCAAAGGTACAGGTAGTGGGGCATCACCAGAAATTGCAAAAATTGCTCGCAGTTTAGGAATCTTAACAGTAGCAATTATTAATTTTCCTTCAGTTAATGCTGAAGGACGTCAAGTTTATGAAAATGCATTAAATAGTTTTAATATTTTAAAAAATGAAGTCGATGCAATTACCAAAATCAGCAATGACAAAATTATTTTAAATGACCGTTCAATTTCCTTTACATTAGCTTTAGAACATGCAAATAGTGAAGTTACTAATGTGGTTGGTAACATTGTAAATATGATTGATAGTGCTTCAAATATTAATCTTGACTTTGCCGATGTGACTAATTTCTTTAAAAATAACAAAACTTTTATGTCTGGTAATTTTGAACTTAAAGAAAATTACAGTTTTGATGCATTAAAAGAGATTATCAATCATAACATTAAGGCAAGTTACTGTGATATGAATTTACAAACAGAAAATTGTAAATTATTAATGAATTTAAATATAAACACAAATGTGCCTTCATCAGTAACTCATGATCTAAGAAACATATTTAAAGACATAACATCAGATCAATCACCATCATTAATTTATGGAATTGATTACACAAATGTCGATGGAATAAAGGCATCATTTCTAATGTCGGCAAACGAACAAGAATGTATTGTTAACGAAATTCCTTCTAATGCTTTAAAACATAATGAAAATGTTAGCGGTGACATTAATGAAATTTTTACAAATGAAGCATTCATTAACTTAGATGAATCAATGAATGAAATTGAAAATAAAACTAGTGGTGTAAAACATGAAAATATTAAATTAGCCACTGAAGAAATTTTAATTGATGAAGCAACTTCTAGCAATAATCGAATTGATAGTTTAACTACCCAAGTAATTAATGATGTGTTAAACCCTAATAATCAAACAGCTAAATTCACTAAAAAATATAACTAATTTAAATAAACGATATAATTGGTTTTACACAGCAGCATAAGTGATATTAATTTATCAATAGCTAGTAACAAAGTTTTAGAAGTAAGTTAGGCTGTTTTAACCGAACCTATTAGTACTAGATAATAAATTAAGAATCATTCAATACTCTTGTGTTAATAATTTTAAGGAGCAAAAAAATGCGATACACTGGAAGTATTAATCGTAAATCTCGCAGATTAGGATTTTCAATTTTAGAAAATAATAAAGAATTTTTAAAAGGTAAAAAGCGTACTTATGCACCCGGACAACACGGTCAGAGTAATAAAAAATTAAGTGGCTATGGTGAACAATTAGCCGAAAAACAAAAAATTGCGTATCTATACGGTGTAAATGATCGTCAATTACGACGTTTATTTACAGTGGCTAAAAAAATGAAAGGCTCCAATGCTTTAAACTTATTGATTGTCTTAGAATCACGATTGGATAATTTAGTCTACCGCATGGGTTTTGCACCAACTAGACGTAGTGCTCGACAATTAGTTAATCATGGCCATGTATTGGTTAATGGTAAAAAATTAGATATTCCTAGTGCAATTATTCAACCAAAAGCAATTGTTTCTATTAAAGAAAAATCAAAAAAAATACCTTTAATTGCGCGGGAAGAAAAAGTTGGCACATTACCTTTTGTAAAAACTGATAATGCAACCATGTCAGGCGAATATCTACGTTATCCTGAACGTAATGAATTGAATCAAGAAATTAACGAAACCTACGTAGTTGAATGATACAATAGATTAGTAAAATAACGATATCATGAAACGTTGACCACTTCGCATGCAAATCGCTGGCATAGTGCTTACAACTATTGGTACTTTGATTTCTGTAATCGGAATTATTGTGGCATATACTTGAACCTTACATATCGATGAAGATAATCGCTATATTATTGGTACTATTTTGTTGTGATTTGGCATTTCCGCTTTTTTAATTGAAGGGGTTATTTTTATAATCGTCGGTAGCATTTTTAGACACAAATATCGTAAAGTATCAACGCAACAATAACCCCCTTTCATTTAAAAAGCAACCAAATCTTTGGTTGCTTTTTATTTGGCCCGCTCTAAGGGAGTTAAACCCCTAACCTTCTGATCCGAAGTCAGATGCTCTATTCAATTGAGCTAAGAGCGGAAGGATTCCTCATTAAGGATTTTTAAAGTTTGATCGTAAAGTTGTTTAAAACCAGAGACTGAAGGAATAATTTCACGATGATGTTTTAATAATTTTGGACGAATACGTTTAAAAGATAAACGGTATTTGTCGTTTTTAGCATCAACATCAATTAATAAAAATGAATAAGTTTGTTCAAGTAATAGGTAACTTTTTATGTCGTTTACGTGATAATCGCTAATTTCAGAAATATGACAAATCCCTAAATGCTGATCAAAAAGTATGATCGCAAATGTAGGCATAATTCGAATTACTTTACCGTTAACTATGTTTTTAGTATCAATCATTAATCCACCTTTGATATTATATAATTACAAAAGTGTCTAACAAAAAACTATCTGCTACTAAATTATTAAAACAAATTCATGATACAGTTGAATCATTACGTGTTTTTATAAACAATGATGGTGGTGACTTATCATTTGTGAATTTTAAAGATGGGATATTAACTTTAGCAATTAGTGGTGCCTGTGTGGGATGTGCATCATTTAGTCTTACTTTTGATCAAGGAGTAAAAGAAGTTTTTTTAACGGAATTTCCCGACTATATCAAAGATGTTAAATTTGAATTAAAATCAAAAAAAATCTAAATTAAGGCCTGCTAGTTCGTACTTTTTTCTGATATTTACGTGCTTCTTTAGATTTTTCTTTAGCACGTAATCCTGGCCGTAAATAAAATTCGTGTCTTTTAGCGATTCTACGAGTTTCCGAAGTGATTCGTGAAAAACGTTTTAAAGCTTCGTTTAATTCTCCATCCTTTACTATGATTTTAGGCATTTATTATCACCACTTTCTATGTTAAACTTGTTGCATTATATGGAAACTTGAAAATTCAGCAACAAAATAATGAAACTTTTATGTAGTACTTGTAGTGGATAAGTTTTATTGCAACATTCTATAAATCAACGTAATCATGTCTAATCTTCTGGTTACATAACATAATACATTGAAACTAATGCTCTGATGGAGCTTTATTTTATTAAACCAATACTGCGATAAATATTTAGTAATTTATTGTCAGCAATTGCTTTGCACTTTTTAGCATTCTGTTCTAAGATACGAGTTAATTTTTGAGAATCATTGATGATGTGTTCATATTTGCTTTGAAAATTTATTAAGAAATCACTAACAATTTTAGCTAAATCATTTTTAAAAATACTGTAGGTTTGTTCTTTATATTTATCAACAATACCATTAATTTCTAAATTTGTTAAGCAACTATAAATTACTAATAAATTACTTATACCTGGTTGATTTTGTGGATCATATTTAACTTTATTCAATGAATCAGTCTTTGCAGAATTAATTTTATTGATAACATCTTGTGGTTTATCTAATAAAAAAATAGTTCCCTTCTCATTAAGGTTAGATTTAGACATTTTAATTAATGGATTCACTAAATCCATAATTCTAGCACCGTGTTTAGGAATGATAGGTTCTGGTACTTTAAAAAGTTTGCCATACTTATTATTCATTCTCAATGCAACATCACGTGTTAATTCGATATGTTGTTTTTGATCATTGCCAACAATAACAAAATCTGCATCATATAAAAGAATATCAGCAGCCATTAGCACTGGATACATAAATAAACCAGTTGGTGCACTAGTGGTTCTATTGCTTAATACGTGCTTTTGAGATTTTTCTTTATATTGAGTCATTCGACTTAGTTCACCCATGGTTATATGACAAGTTAAAACTCAATATAAAGCTGTATGTGCAGCAATGTCAGATTGATTAAAAATAACACTTTTATTAACATCTAATCCTAAAGCTTGGTAGCTAACTAATAAACTTAATTTATTTTGATAAATTATTTGAGCATCAAAATTAGTACTTAACGAGTGTAAATCAGCGATAAAAATATACATTTCATATTTATCTTGAGATTCTACAAGTTGTTTAATTGCTCCCAAATAATTGCCCAAAGTCAATTTGTTAGTAGGTTGAATACCACTAATAATTCTTTTCATATCTTATATTATCTAACACACTTTACAATGATACATGACATTTTGAAAAATTTACCAAAGAACATGAGATAATGGAAAAGTTATTATGCATAAACAAAATACTTATTACATCGTTAATAATGCTCGTCCATTATCCAACAAAGTAACTAATCTTATTAAAACTACTCTAAATAAAGCTGGATGAAAATTTGATAAGAATAACCATCAATATTTGATTGTGGTAGGCGGAGATGGTACTTATGTACGTTTTTTGCGAAAATATTATGCAAAAGATACAAAAATTATTTGTGTCAACACCGGAACTGTAGGCTTCTATGCCAAATTTAATAATCGTAATTTAAGTAACTTTGTGAAAGTAATCACAAACGAAAATAATTACATTCACCCTCATGTATTGACAATCAGTATTAATAATAAGTTAGTCTACAATGCAATGAATGAAATGGTTGTTCAGTCTTTAAATACCATTAAGATGGATATAAAAATTAATAGTGATTTGTACGAAAAATATATGGGAACTGGTATTTTAATCGCCACTCGAACAGGTTCTACAGGACAAGGTAAGTCCGATGGTGGAGCTATTATTTTCCCAAATGTTGATGCCATTGAATTAGTAGAAATTGCTCCAACAAATCATTCACAACATCGCTCTTTTAATGCACCTACTATATTAAATGGTAATACCAAAATTGAATTATTTAACTTCGTTTCTGCTCAGCGTTGTGATTTAATCATTGATGGAATACGTGTAAAACACATCAACCCTACTGATCATCTAATCATCACTAAACAACTAGCTAATTTCCGCTTATGTTTTAGTGATGATACCAAGAATTACATTAACAAATTGCAACAAACATTTATTAAGGATTAAATATGCGTAAATTTAAATGAATCTTATTAAACATCATCACCTTCGGTATTTTATATATTTATGTAAAACACCAAGCGAAAAAGAATAATGCAAAAATTAATGATCAATTACAAATTTCTGATAAAGTTGACTTTAAACTCGATGATTTAATTGAAGATCTAGGTGGTGTTGATAATATTTTAGATTCATCAGCTACCATGTCAACATTAAAAATAAACTTAAAAAATGCTGAAACATTAACTAAAGAAAAATTTGCAAAATACAAAATTCATGGATTTATGAAAAATACTAATCAAGTAATTTTAGTATTCGGTGATAATGCCCAAGTAATTAATGTAATGTTACAAGAAAAAATAATGGCACATTAACTAATCGTCGTATTTGTTAGGTTTATGTTCTATTGTCGATTCCAGGCTAATTCCGTACGCACCACGATGCGTGTGAATTAACACGGTATTAGGGACTCAACGAATCAAAATTTTATCTTTTGGAAAGTTAAATGCAGTAGTCACCATATTTAAGATATCCTCTTTTTTTTGATCATCGTATCCCGAATAATAAATACCAATTCTTTTAATTTGTTCTGTAGTGATGTTGTTAGAAAAATCATCACAAATTGCATTAATAATTTTTTTGGTAACTGTCTTATAGTTTTTACCAACTCCAGCGTAATGATTTTTATTATCTAGCTTAATAATTGGCTTTAATTTCAAGAAATTAATGACTTTGACAATTGCTTTAGTAACACGTCCACCCATCAACATTCCGCTTAAATCCTCACAAGAGAAATAAGTAACAATATGCTTGTACATTTCATCAACCTTAGCTAAGATGTCATTGATTTGGATTCTTTGTTCAATTAATTCAACAACATTCATTAACACAAATTCATTAGCTAAAGCTGCATTAGTAGAACGTATCGGAAAAAAAGTTTCAGGAAAATCTTGTTGAACTATTAATGATTGCGCATACTGGCTTGATAAACCTATGGCAATAGGAATAAAAATGACTTTTTCATAATTTTCTAACATTTGCTCAACTTTTTTAATGAGTTTGCCAATTGGGGTAGCGCTAGTTTTAAAAATTTCTTTTTTATCAAGTCGCCGAAGTAATTCCTCTTGCGAAATTGTCTGATTGTCATCATCATAAACACGGTTTTGTGGATCAGAAAAAGTTAAAGGAATAACTTCGATATTGTGAGTTTGAAGGTAATGTGCATCATAAGTAGATGCTGAGTCAATTAAGATACCTGTTTGTTTTTTCATACTATTAATATTGTACTATTATATAATGTCATATTTACGAGGTAATAAATGTTAAATAAAGTATTAATTGAAGGTCAAGTTGTAAGAAGTACTTGAGGGAAGACTAAAGATGCTGGCTTCTTTGTAACCATTAAACAAGAACGAAAAGTTAATCAATTCACTTGGGCTAATTATTTCCCACTTTATGCTAACCAACCATTGGCTAAAGATTTGGCAGCTATCGTTGAAAAAAATCCCAATGCTAATATTACAGTTGAAGGTCAATTGAGAACTTATCATTCAAAAAAAACCAATGAATGAAAAATTTCTATTCAAGTAGAAAAAATTATTCAGAATGAAGAAAATAAACAGGTGGCATAAACATTATGGAATACATTAATAAGGTTGAATTATCAGGAGTTATCGCTGAAATCCGTACATCAGAAAGAGGTACAAATTTTGTTATGATTAAACAAAATGTTACTTTCGGTGGTGTAGAACGTGTGAGATTATTCGAAACATTAATCAATGCAGAACGAAAAGATCTAATTGATCAAATTGCTGTTGATAAAAAAGTAAAAGTTTACGGGGTATTAACCATTTTTCGCGTAAGGAAATTTAACATTCATAAGATGTTATTAGAAATTGATAAAATTGAACCATTAGAATAAATTTATGGCCTTCAATAAACAACTGAATGAATTATCTAGTATCTTATTAGCTAAATCTGTTAAAGATATATATCCCGATGTTATTTTTGGAGAAAGTCTCGTTGATGAAAACGGATTTTCTTACAGTTTTGTCACAAATAAAATTATTTCCATAAAAGATTTACCTAAAATTCTTAAACAAATGCATAAAAACATTGACCGTAATTATGCTTTAACTTATGAGACAATTAAAAAAGATGTAGCTCAAAAAATATTTGCAAACCAGAAATATAAATTAGAACTTATAGATGCTATGGAACAGATTCCCATAGTGAGATTTAATAATGATTTTATCGATATTTGTTCTAAAACTGATTTTTCAACTTTATCAGCCATTAAAGCATTTAAATTATTTAATGTCGCAGGTGTTTATTGAAAAGCCAATGCTAAAAACACACAATTAACTAGCATTAATGGTGTCGCTTTTGCAACACAAGCTGAGCTTAACACTTTTGAAACGATATTAACTGAACGTAGAGAAAGAGATCATCGTAAATTAGGAAACGAATTGGAATTATTTACTTTTAATCAATTAGCTGGTCAAGGTTTACCAATTTGATTACCAAAAGGATCAGCCATTAAATATGAGATTGATGCATATATTCACAGTCTGTTACAACGTAATGGTTATAAATTTGTTAATTCACCAATTTTAGGATCAAAAGCTTTATATGAAACAAGTGGACATTGGACACATTATCGCGAAAACATGTTCCCGGCCTTAAATGTAGATGACGATATTCATGTATTAAGACCAATGACATGTCCGCATCATTTATTGGTATATCAACAAAAACCTCGCTCATACCGTGAATTACCATTCAAAATTGCTGAACACGCAATTTTACACCGTTATGAATCTTCAGGTTCATTAACAGGTTTAGAACGTGTTCGTAGTATGCAATTGATTGATACTCATATCATTTGCACACCTAGTCAAATAAAAGATGTGGTTGCCAGTTGTTATAAAATTATTAATGAAGCTAGTAATACCTTTGAAGTCAAAATATATTCAGTTGATTTAGCTCTACACACAAAAAATAACAAAGAGAAGTTTTTTGATAATGAATTAATTTGAACTAATGCCGAAAATAGTTTACGTAAGGTGCTACAAGATTTAAAAATCAATTTTAAAGAGGAAGTTGGTGAAGCTGCATTTTATGGACCAAAAATTGATTTACAAGTGCAAACAGCTTTAGGAAGAATCATTACTGCTTATACCATCCAATTAGATTTTTTATTACCTGATCAATTCAAATTGACATACAAAGATGAAAAAGGACAAATGCAAAGACCAGTATTAATACACGCTAGTGTTATTGGTACGTTAGAACGCTTTGTTTCTATTTTATTAGAACAAAATAAAGGTGTATTTCCCTTATGATTATCCCCCGTTCAAGTAGCAGTCATCCCTATTAATCCATCAAAACATGGTGTCTATTGTGAAAAAATAACCTATGAATTACAACAAAACTTGATTCGAGTGGAATTTGATAATAGTGATGAACGTCTAGCAAAAAGAATCCGTGATGCACAAATCCAAAAAATTCCTTACCAATTAATAATTGGCGATCAAGAAATTAAAAACAATTCTGTTTCTTATCGTCGCTATGGTGAACAAACAAGCTCTACCGTTGATTTTAAAGATTTTGTTAAAATGTTGCAAACACAAATTGCTAATCATCAATAAAAATTATGTCATCTTCATTAAACATTGAACAATTTAAAAAGTTAATTATCATTGATATTAATCCTGGCAACGATGAAATAACCAAAGATTTAGTTATTGGACGTTTATCTAAAGTAATAAAGAATGTTGCTTTATACCAAAACGTCGTTATTTTAGCGCACTCAACATTATTATTGCTAAAAAAAATGACTAAAGATATTGGTTTGAAAAAAGGGTACATCATTAGTGATAATGGTGCGAGAATTTATGATATTGCTCGTGACAAAACTATTTACGATAATTCCATCAACCATAATGAAGTATCGGCGATTGTGCATTATGGTATTATGCAAAATTCATTGGTGCTTATTTCTGGTAACCAACGTGAATATGCTTATAGCTTAAATTTAATCAATGCTTCATTTTTAAATAAACATCACTATTTACCATTACCTTATACTAATGACTACACTAAATTTACTAAATTCATTAATTCCACAATTATTCATAGTATTTTAATCTTACAAAAAAATCGTCAACAGATGAAACGAGTCTATGACGCTTTTAATATGGTAAAAAAAGATTGAAATTTTAGTGCCCTAGCTGGACAACATTCATTTTTTGTCATTACCGACAAAAACGATAGCAAATATAACGCTATTTTAAAAATAATGGAATTTTTAAAAATTATCAACATCAATGATGTTTATTATTACGCTTTAAATACCATTGATGATCAATGCGTTGTCGCTTTTAAAAATCATTTAATTCACCAAGACATTGCACTATTATCAAACTATTACAATAAAATTACCATTCAAGCTAATATAGATCAAATCATTACTAACATACGTAACTTCTTTTTTAACCAAAGTGGATCTAATAATACCTACAAAACTAAAGAGATCTTAGATATCAAAACTTTAAATAAAATCGTGAACGAAGCAAAAAAATATTAGCAATCTTAATTACCGCTTGGTTTTATCAAACGGTATCCCGTCATTCGCTGGCGCTAAATTATGTTTAGAAAATGCTAATAGCACAACAATTGTAATGACATAAGGCATCGCAAATACTACTTCTTTAGGCACTCCCATATTAGTTAAAATAGTCGTTGAAGATAATGCAGTAAATAAAGCAAAGCAATAAGAAATTAAAGCAATTCATTCTATTTTTCAACTACCAGCCACCATAATTGCTAAAGCTAAGAAACCCAAACCTTGGGTGTTACCAGCAAATTGCTGCACTTTATATAAAAAGATTGCCCCAGCTAAACCAGCGAATAATGAAGATACGAGTACACCGATAATTTGATATTTAATTACGTTAATTCCTTGTGTATCAACCGCGTTAGGATTTTCACCAATTGCACAATATCTCAAACCGATTTTAGTGTAATTCATAAAAATAAACATTATTACTGTTACCATGAGCATTACCACAAATAAAATAATTGACGAAAGATAAATCCCGTTACCTAAAAATACAAAACTAGTAAAACCACTTTGTAATTTAGTTGCACCATTGTATAAAGTTTTAGCTAAAGCATTATTTAAAAAGGTAGCAAATGCTAAACCCATCATATTAATGGCGGTACCTGAGATAATATGGTTGGCTTTAAATTTGATGGTGGCAAATGCGTGCAACCCACCCATCAGCATGGTTGAAATCATCGTTAGAATTAACGGTACAATTAACATGCCAAATCCATAATTTGACATTCCTAAAACGGGTGAAGAATAAATACCAAAAAATAATGCACCAATGCACATCATCCCATCAATTCCTATATTAACAATCCCCACACGTTCTGACAAATAACCACTAAGCGCCCCCGCCAGTAAGATGGTGCCAAACATTAAGAATTCATTAAATAATATTCCTGCATCTATCATATTATTTTATCGTCCATTCATTTTCATTATTTGCTTGATAAAGCATAGCTTTACTTTTATTTTTATATTGGAAAAATGCTTGATAAATTTGTTGTGAGTATTGATAAAATGCTTGCTTAGTGACTGGTTGATGTTCATTCAGATGAATTTTAAACTCTTTTAATCTCGCTAAAATTAATTCGTGATCCTCAATATTTTTTTTATGATTCACTCTTTGTTTTAAATAATGAATTGCACTTTGTGCATCATCTAAATAATGATTAATCCGATTGATGTATTGTTGATAATTATTGGCAAAAACTTTACCTTTAAAAATACGTAGATACCACTGATACGGTACGAGAAAATAAAAGATACTAATGACTGCTGCACCATAAACAACAATACCGAAAATAGCATCTGATATTGATGGATCAATTCCTAAATTCACAGATAAGCCACCTTTAGAACCATCAATCATTCCAAAAAGACAAGCAACTGGTAGAATTCCTCATGGGTTAGACATGGCAATGAGACCCACTGAAATACCCACAAAACCTTGTTGAGGAATTGTTTTAGCTGCCACTTGAACAGGCATAGTCGTATTTTGTCCTAAATACACCATTACCCCCATAATTCCAGCTATTATTCCCGAAATAGTCATCGCTAAAATTTGGTTTAATTTAACTGAATAACCTGCATATTTAGCAGCCGACAATGACATACCTGTCATAATAATTTTTTTACCAAATGTAGTGTACATAAGTAATACTGCAGCAAATAAAGTGACAGTAATTGCCAAAATTATGAGTGGTAATCATGATTCACCAGAAGTAGTTTGAAATACTAAATTGGGAGTATGTCCATCTAAATTACTTAAATCTTTTGTATAAAGTCCATCACCATTACCTAGACATAGTTTTGCTACCATCATTGTTGCAATGAAATATACAATTCAGTTGAGCATAATGCTTGACACAACTTCATTCACATTTCAAAAAGCTTTAAAAATACCAATTAAAGTACTTATTACCGCAGCACTCAAGATACTAATTAGTAATAATAAAACTTGGCTCAAACCATTTGGGGTGTGTATCATATGCTGGGCCATAATCGTAGCAATTGCTCCACCGAACATCATTTGTCCAGAAATACCTATGTTAAATAGACCAGATTTCATGGGTATTAGAAAAGCTACCGCAGCAACCATAAATATGGCGATGGTACTAATGGTACTGTTTACATATGTATTTTGAGAAAATGGCAGTGTAAAAAAATCTGCAAAAATTTTTGAAAATAAGGAGAAGTCTTTATAAATAATGCAAGTAATAATTAGCGCAAAAATTAATGAAATAATAATAGTTAATGCTGAAAGACTAATACTTTTAGTGCTAGCTTTTCGTTTATCACTATAGCAATATTTGTTTCAATAAAATTTAGTAACATTTTTCATATTAAGAAGTTGCCCCTTCGTGAAGCGAAATATAATTGCCTAACATTGATCGATTAGTTTTTTTAACAGCACCGTAATAGGTAATTCTGCCTTTAAGAAGTGCAATCACATTTGTGGCAACATTAAAAATTTCATCAAGTTCATACGAAATCAAAATAACTGCAGCTCCATGCTTAGCGTCTTTGACAATATCTTTATGAATTTTTTGAATTGCACCAAAATCTAATCCGCGTGTTGGTTGCACATAAACAATTAGTTTATGTGGTCGACTAATTTCTCGCCCAAATACTAATTTTTGTTGATTCCCCCCCGATAAACTACGAGCGATGTTTTTACCACCTTTGGCACCACGAACATCAAATTGGGTACAAATGTTAGTAGCGTATTCTCTAATAGCTTGTTTATTAATGAAACCAAATCGTGAGAACGGTTTCTCATTAATTAATGGTGCAACACAATTAAATGCCACTGTTTCATCTAGTAATAAACCGTATTTATGACGATCTTCGGGAACGTGCGCAATCCCATGACGATAATGTTCTTTGACTGATAAATGATTTAATTGTGTGTAAGTATTGGTATCTGTTAGTAAACTAATTTGACCACTTGTTGGTCTTAATAAACCCCCAATCAGCATTGCCAATTCTGTTTGTCCATTACCTTCCACTCCTGCAATTCCTAAAATTTCACCTGCATGCACATTGAAGGAAATACCTTTTAATGCTTCAATTTTATGACCACCTACATTTAGCGCATGTAAATCTTCTACTTTTAAAATTACTGGGCGTCGTTCAGTTTGAAAATTTAACATGGTATTTTTTTCAATATGCAAATGACACCCTACCATTGCATCTGTCATAACTTGAACTGAAGTTTTTTTTACATCAAAATCCCCCACCTTTTTACCATGGCGTATAATTGTTGCATAATCTGCCACTTCCTTTACTTCATTTAGTTTATGTGTAATGATGATGATTGTTTTGCCTTGCTTTTTAAAATGGAGCAACATTTGCAAAAAGACTTTGATTTCACTATCGCTTAAAACTGCGGTAGGTTCATCAAAAATTAGTATGTGAGAATCATGGTACAATAACTTAAGAATTTCCACTCGTTGTTGTTCACCAACGCTGGTTTCATTGATCTTGCGATTTAAATTTATAGGTAGGTTATATTTTTCAGACAAAGCCATAATCTTAGTTTTGGCTTTACGCATATTTAAAAATCCAAAACGACTAGTTACTTCAGCGCCTAATACGATATTCTTAAGAATGGAAAAAACTGGAATTAATTTAAAATGTTGATGTACCATTCCCAAACCTATTTGAGTAGCATCATGCGGTGAATTAAATTTAACTTCCGCCCCATTAATTTTGATCTTGCCATTATCTGGATGATAAATTCCAAATAATATTGACATTAAGGTTGATTTCCCAGCACCATTTTCGCCAATGAGTGCATGAATTGTATTTGGTTTAACACTTAAATCAAAATCCTGGTTGGCAATAATTCCATTAGCAAATGTTTTGGTTATACCCAACATTTCAACAGCATATTTTTGTCCAGCATGTTTAGCTTTAGATAATTTTTTTAAGTTATTTACTGACATTTTTTTATACTCTGAATTGCATATACTCTGGGCTTGACAAATGATCTGTATCAAAATAATCAATGTTGCTCTCATCATCTATAGGAAAACTTTGTAATTGTGCTAAGATAAAATCATATGGATCTTGATCTGGAGCTGGTGTATTTTGAGTCGTAGCTTTAATAAATTCTAACAAATAAGGTCATGAATTTTTGGTTGGCTCAATCCCACGATTTCTAATGTCTGCAACTGTTAGATATCCATAAGTACCAACTTGAACATCCGTTTGATCATTAGTTGCTTGTTTAGCCATGGATAATGAAAGAATTTGCGATGTAATGCTTGAAATATTTTTCGTAGCAGAAAATTTAATAATATCTTGATTACCGGCAGCATCCTTAAAAGAACTTTTTTCGTTAATAGTGTTGTCGTTCTCTTGCGCAGTATCTACACCAATCACAACACAATTTGAATTTTGAGCTTTGATTTCTTTCACGGTGTCAATAGTTTGTGGCCCAGCAACTGGTAAAATTGCATCTGCTCCATATTGTAATAATGATTGCACTGTAGTTTTACCATCGCCAATCGAAAATGAATTACTAAAATATGAATCCATCCCCCCAAGATTAATAAGATGAATTTTATGTTCATCTGGATCACTTCAATCTACACCGTTTGCAAATTGGGGGTTTTGTTGATAATAATTAGCAATTTGTTCAATGTTGTCATTGTAAACTTTAACACCATATTCAATTCCTCCCATGTAGATGGTCACTGAAGGAATCGCTAACCCTCCAAATGTACCAATACACAAACCACCATTACCGCGATATTCATTAAAATTATCATTTAAATATTGAGACACCGCAATCCCTGTCATAAAAGCTGCTTCATCTGCACGGAAAATTATTGAAGCAATGTTCAAATCATCAGATGTATTAGCATCTAATAAAATATAACCACATTTTGAATAATTTACCAGATCCTTTTGTTTGAAAGTGCCCAATGCGTTCTGATGCATGTAACCAGGAAGCACCAATGATTTATGATTGCTTTCAACTAAACGAGAATAAACTTGTCAAAAAATATTTACATCATCTGATGGTGGTTTAACACCATTAGCAGAGCCAACACTACTAGCATTGTAGGAAGTTGATGGCGGTAATAAATTATTAATTGTTTGACGATTATTTCATCAATTATCAGTTCAAATTCAATCTACCAATCCTTGGTATCCACTTTGATTAAAACTTTTATCTAAAACTTGATGTGACGCGCCATCAATCACTAATGCTCCATAATCATATTTTTGTTGTTTATTAGTTTGGTTGTTCAAATCTACTTTAGTGGCATCAGGAAATCATGCTTGAGTTGGATCAGCACCAACAACATTTCATTTTGTTTGTTGTGGTGTATCCTCATAATAACTGATTGTTTGTTTAGGATTGTCAAGATCAATAAACCGATTGTGATTACTAGTAAATGCTAAACCAAAAACGATTCCGAAACTAATAATTAAGGCACTAAGACCACCAAATAATTTTAATGGATTTCTGTTTCAATTTATTCCCATAAAATTTTAGTCTTCCACAAATAATATACAACAAAAATATGAGTAATATTTAATTAAATATTTGACGATGATTTTATATCTTTTAATTGCTTGATTATGGGTTCTGGATTAATTGTTCCAATCCTCAATACTTTGATGCGATCTAAATCTATAATGGTAGATGGTCTTTCGCCTAATTGATGTCCATCAACAATGACTATATCGAAATTATGTTTTTTAAAAATATTTATAGCGTCTTGTGTATGAAGTATCGGATTGTTGCCTGAAATATTGGCACTAGATGAATAAACGAAATCTACTTTACTAATTAATTCTAATAATTTTTGATGATTGGGAATGCGATAACTAATATTATGCTTAATAATTGTCAATCCACCAGGTCAATATGGTTTGATAATTGCTTGCTCTGCTTCGCTTAATCCTTTGACATCACTTATTTTAGTGATGAAACGAATAATTTTTTTATTCTGACTGCGTTTTTTAATGGTGTAAATTAGATTAGCATTAAGACTAATTAATCCAATTACAGTATCAGTTTCGACAACTGCTACTTTATGATTTTTTAATTCAAATACAATTTGATCAATTTCACTTCAGTCGTACAGTCTCATAGTTTATTCTTGGTGATTATATTTGATTTGAAAATATAAACTCAACTAGCAAATTAAGAAAATAATCTAATTGGTTAAGTAAACCCCTAACTTCCCAGATATTTCGTCAAAAATTCCAAATTCCAATTGCAAGTGCAACATTAAATAAAAAGTACATAAGACCTTAAATATGATTTATCCTCATAAAAACTTATAATTAATAAATTATTGATTATGAAAATTACACAATATATAAAAGTGATTACTGACAATTTAGTACTAAACGAAGATAATTTAAACAAACTTGATGCTTCTATCGGTGATGGTGATCATGGTTCAAACATCGTTAGAGGTTTTCAAGCTATATTAAGTCAAGTTAGTAATTTTACAAATGAAAGCTTGATTGAAAAAGATTTAATGATTTGTGCTCAACAATTGATGTCTAAAGTTGGTGGTAGTTCGGGTCCAATTTTAGGTACAGCTTTCATGGCGTTAGCCACAGTTTTAAAAGGTAAAACTAAAATTGTTAATGAAGATTTAGCTAATGCACTGGAAACGGCATACACACGTATGTGTCAACTAGGAAAATCTAAGATTGGTGAAAAAACCATGTTGGATGCTTTATACCCAACAATTGCTGCTTTAAAGACTACACCAGAAATTTTAGATTTTACTAAAGCAGCTGTCGCAGCTAAAGATGGCGCTGAAGCTACAATTAAAATGTTAGCCACCAAAGGAAGAGCGTCATATTTAGGAGAAAGATCAATCGGCCACATGGATCCAGGGGCCTGTTCGGTTGCCATCATTTTTTCAGCGTTGGCAAAAATTAATCAAATGACTCCAGAAGAAAACAAAAATGATTCATTAAAAAGTGAAGTGCATAATCAAAATGAAACAAACAAGTATTCGTTGCTACCAATCACTAAAAATGTAAGTATTTTAATGATTTCTCATAGTTTAGCACTAGCAAAAGCTATGTGAGAGTTTGCTAATGAAATGAAAACAGCTGATTTTGCTTTTGCATATGTTGCCGGAATAGAACAAGGTAAATCATTTGGCACTAATCCATATGAAATTAAAGAAACAATTCAAAAACTAGCTACTGATGCAGAAGTATTAATTATTTATGATTTAGGTTCATCAAAAATGAATGCAGAAATGGCCATCAATCTAATTCCAGAATATGCTACTCGTATTAAAATTGCTAATTGTGCTTTTCTAGAAGGAATTATGATTGCGGTTTCAAGTAATAATACAAATAGTGCTAAAGAACTTTGTGAAATTGTTGAATCACAGGCTAAAATTAATAAGTAAAATCAATCATGCTACCTACTACATTTAAAGAATTCATAATTCCGTGTACCAATAAAAACACTTGTTTAGGTGACTTATTATTCATTCATGGTTTTTGTGTTGAACATGGTTATTTCACTGCTAGTAGAGAATTAGCAAAATATTTTAATGTATACATGATCGATTTACCGGGACATGGTAGTAACACTGAAGGTGTAACACCAGAAGATTTAAAAACTAAAAAGTTAGCTGACTACATTGTGTCTTACATCGAATTTAAAAAATTAAATAACTTTTATTTAATGGGGCATTCAATGGGTGGGGCATTAGTTTCAATTGTGGCTAATATCATTCCTAATAAAATTAAAAAATTATTTTTATTATGCCCAGCAAATCCAGCAGCTATGCATGCTGGGCTTAAAAATTTGTACATTTTTTATCCAAGAAATATGAAACAAAAAAATCGTTTATTAAAGTGTTTGTATGCTCCAGAAAATTTGTCAAAATTTTTACAAAACCCACTATGGGTAGAGTTGAGTAAAAAACAATTAGAATTTCAATTAGCTAATTGAGTCAATATGAAAAAACTGTTTAAAAATCTCTCTTTTAGTCTACTTACTAATGTTAAAAAAGCTCAAAAGAATATTAAAGTTCCTACATTACTAATGGTGGGACATTATGATAAAACTATTCCACCTAAACATACAATAAAATTTTTTAAAAAGCATATGCCAAGTGATTTATTAGTTACTTATGAATTTATGCATTCTGGTCACTTAATTTTTGAAGAAGAACTACAACAATTTATTGAAGAAGTGCTGAGCTTCGTTAAATAAGTTTTAAGTCCTCAATTGTTGTAATTTTAAAGTTTTGTAAATCACCATTTACAAGATTTTTTGAGGTTAATTTAATATTTAAGTATGTAAATAAATCAGTAATAGTTTTTTGATTTTTTGGATTTAATATACTTCAAAATCGATATTGAATAGTTTGCGGAGTTTGTACTATATATTTATGTGAACGTTCTAAATATTTGATTTGTTCTTTGACTTCTACAATTGAATCATGTAATGATAATACTGTTGAAGCAAACCCATATTTACGAGCAATTTCAATATTTTTATCAATGATTTTACGCGATACATTAATCCTTGCTGCATCGTGTGTAACAAGTATGTCTTGCGGTTGAAGTTTGAAATGATTATTTGCGAACTGCACACCTTTAATTAGTGATTTTCAACGTGCACTAACATCTCCAAAACAAATTAATACATTTTTATATTTGGTTTTCTGCAAATATTTTTGATAATGAATTAAATAATTTTTATTTATTACTAATAAAACTTTGTCAATTTTTTTATTAGTAATAAAAGTATCAATTGAATGTAAAAATAAGGGTTTACCTTTAACAAGGTACAAAGGTTTTATAGGAGTGTATTTGAAACGTTTCCCAATCCCAGCAGCTAAAATAATCGCATATACCATATATTACTCAGCATTAAATACTTCGTTGTATTTTAGTTAATTCAATTAAATTTTTCATCAACATTGTAACTGTCATTGGCCCAACTCCACCAGGCACAGGTGTAATGTAGTTAACAATTTTACTAACTTGCACAAAGTCTACATCACCACATAACTGTCCATCTTTATCGCGATTCATGCCGACATCGATAACCGTAGCCCCTTTTTTTACATAAGTTGCATCAATAAATTTTGGTTTACCAATCGCTGAAATCAATATATCAGCACCTCGGCAAATCTCATGTAACCTTTGTGTTTTAGAATGACACAAGGTCACTGTTGCATCATCCAACAATAATAAGGACGCCATCGGTTTACCTACAATATTACTCCTACCTATAACCACCACTTTTTGTCCTAAAATTTTAATGTGATAATGTTTAAGTAATTCAATTATTCCTGCTGGTGTACATGGTTTTAAATGAATTTCTGATTTACGGGCAGTTCACAATTTACCAATGTTTTCCAAATGAAAACAATCAACATCTTTATTAGGGTTGATGTTAGCAATTATGTTTGCCTCTGAAATGTGTGCAGGTAAAGGCATTTGCACTAAAATTCCATTAATTTGAGCATCTTCATTTAATTGCTTAATCAATGTTAGTAACGCATCATTAGTTGTATCAATGGGTAACTTATGCAGTTTAGTCGCAATTCCTAATTCATCTGCTAAACGAATTTTATTACGAATGTAGACATTACTAGCAAAATTAGAGCCCAATTGAATAATGGCTAATGTAGGAATGATATCCAATGATTTAAATTGTTCGACTTGTAATTCTAATTGTGCACAAATTTCTTGAGAAACTTTCTTACCATCAATGATAATCATAATCAAGATTATAAAGTTATTTTTTAATTAAAATAACGGCATCGCACTTAATCAAATTTGACGGATGTTCAAACCTTGTAGCTTTAACATTAACTAGTTTTGTCTTTAAAATTTTACAAAGTGAATTTTGAATTAGTTCTTTATTAGCACCTAATAGGATATTCTCACAGGTAATGGTTAAATCTACATTTACTAATTTATATTTTGAAGCTCGCAATTTTTGTAACGCAAAATTAACAATATTTATTGAACTAATACCTTTATTTTTATAGTCTGTATCTTTGAAATATTTACCAATGTCTCCTAATTGCAATGCTCCAAGAATGGCATTAGCAATGGCATGTAAAACGATGTCACCATCAGAAAATGAAATGATTCTTCAATTAGTTTTTAAACTAAAACCACCCAAAATAATGGTGGTTTTAGAAATTTCTGCTAATTCATGTGTATCACTGCCTTGACCAATTAAACACATCATAAATTAGTAATTCATAAATTTTATTGACGCGATATTATTTCAATAGTGACATTGCATCCGTGAATTGCAATTTTAATGCTTCAGCCACAGGTTTAGATGTAAGTTTGCCATCAATTGTATTAATACCTTCAAAAATAGTTTTATCACTTAAAGCACTATTGATTCCATTTTTAGCGAGTTTAACAGCATATTCTGTCGTTGCATTGACTAAAGCTGCTGTAGAAGTACGTGGGGTAGCACCTGGCATATTAGCAACCGCATAATGTGATACTCCATGAACATTGTAGGTAGGATCATCATGGGTAGTAATTTTAGTAATGGTTTCAACTGAACCACCTTGATCAATAGCAATATCAATCACGATAGCACCTTGTTTCATGTTTTGTACCATTGGAGTTTTAATAACTTTAGGGGCCTTTGCTCCAGGAATTAAAACGGTAGAAATTAAAGCATCAGCTGATGAAATTCATTTGTTAATATTTGTATCATTAGATTCTTCAACAACTAATTTATTATTGAAAACAGCACTTAAAGCTTCTAATCTTTTATCTACCTTCAATACTTTTATCCTTTCAGGGTTACGTTCTAATAAAGTAACATTAGCTCCCAATCCCATAGCTGTGTAAGCAGCATTGTATCCAGCAACACCACCTCCAATTATCAAAAACAAACCTTTTTCGGTTGTCGGTTTTTTTGGATCATTATCATCAACACCACCTGGTAATAAACCATTACCACCACGATGTGATTCTAAAAATGTCGCAGCAATGATTGCAGCACGTCTACCAGCAACTCTGGACATAGGTGCTAACAACGGCAAAGTATGATCTTTGCTCATTGTTTCATATGCTATACCAGTAACTTTTTTTTCTAATAAAGCTTTAGTCAATGGCAAATTATCAGCCAAGTGTAAATATGTAAACAATAATAGCCCTGGTTTAAAATATTTGTACTCGCTCTCTAACGGTTCTTTTACTTTGACAACCATTTCATTGTCTCAAACTTGTGCGGCAGATGGTAAAATTTTAGCTCCAGCTTTAATGTATTCATCATCACTAAAACCTGAACCGATACCAGCATTTGTTTCTACAAACACTTCGTTACCATTGTTAACCAGTGTTTCCACGGCTTTAGGTGTTAAACCTACACGATTTTCATTATTTTTGATTTCTTTGGGTAATCCGATTTTCATATTTTTCTTCCTTTATTTTTTTATTTTTTTCCTTAGATGAATTATATATTTATTTCTCACATATCTAAAATTAGAAATCTTAAAATCAAATATTTTTGCTTTTTTTGTCAATTAGCACTGTATAATGTAGAGTGCTAATTTTGATACATTAGTAAAAAATAACTAAGCAAAGGAGCATATATGAATTTTAACTACACTCCACCTGAAAATGAAAAAGATCCATTAAAAAAATATGGTCGTAATTTAAATCAAGATGCCATTGATAATAAAATTGATCCCATAATTGGTAGAGATGAAGAAATACGCCGATTGATTGAAATCATTTCAAGGAAAACTAAAAACAATCCAGTATTAATTGGTGAGCCTGGCGTGGGAAAAACAGCGATTGTTGAAGGCCTAGCACAAAGAATCGTTAATAATGATGTTCCCGATAATTTAAAAAATAAAGTAATTTATGAATTATCTTTGCCTGCTCTCATTAGCGGGGCTTCATATCAAGGACAATTTGAAGAACGTTTAAATGCTGTAATTAAACAAGTCAAAGATAGTAATGGTAGCATCATCTTATTTATTGACGAAGTGCATCAACTTGTGGGAACAGGAAGAAGCGGTAATTCATCAATGGATGCCGCGAATATTTTTAAACCAATGATGGCTAGAGGTGAAGTAAAAATTATTGGCGCCACTACATTAAATGAATATCGTCAATATATTGAAAAGGATGCAGCATTAGAAAGACGTATGCAAAAGATTTTTATAAATGAACCATCCAAACAAGAAGCTTTAACCATCATGCGTGGTTTGAAGGAAAAATGAGAACTATTTCACCAAGTAAAAATTCATGACTCAGCATTAATTGCAGCCGTGAACATGTCCGATCGTTATATTTCTGATCGCTTTTTACCAGACAAAGCCATAGATTTAATTGATGAAGCGGCGGCAAAAGTAAAAACTGAGATGCATTCATTGCCAACAGAATTAGATCAAATCAATCGTGAAATCATTCATGTGGAAACGGAACGTGCCGCACTTTTAAATGAAACTGATGATAAATCTAAACACCGTTTAAAAATTGTAGAAAAAGAACTAGAAGACCTAAAAGCTGAACAAAATAAACGCAATGCTGAATGAACAAAAGAAAAAGATGAATTACAAAAATTAATAAATTATAAAAAAGAGTTGGAAGCATCCAAACAAAAAATTGACCGTTTACAAAGTGAAGGAGAATTTGAAAAGGCTAGTAAACTTTTGTATGTAGTTATTCCTGATTTGCACAAACAAATTCACGAATATGAAAAAAAGGTTCATGAAGAAGGCAAACGCATTATTCGTGATGCAGTCACTGCTAATGAGATTGGTGAAGTAGTTTCTAAGGCGACAGGAATTCCTTTAAATAAATTGATGAATGAAGAACGTACTAAATTGCTAAATTTACGTGATGATCTCACAAAAAGAGTTAAGGGACAAAGTGAAGCAATAGATTTAGTGGCTCAAGCTGTATTAAGAGGTCGTGTAGGAATTAATGATCCCAATCGTCCCATTGGTTCATTTTTATTTGTTGGGCCAACTGGTGTGGGCAAAACTGAATTGGCAAAAACTTTAGCATATGAATTATTTGATAATGAAAAAGCCATGGTGCGTTTTGATATGAGCGAATATATGGAGAAACATTCTATATCTAAATTAATCGGTGCTCCACCAGGATATGTGGGTTATGAACAAGCTGGCAATTTAACCGAAGCAATCCGTCGTCGACCATATTCGGTCTTACTTTTTGATGAAATTGAAAAAGCACATGTTGATGTACTTAACATATTATTACAAGTATTAGATGATGGTCACTTAAAAGATTCTCAAGGTAGATTGGTAAACTTCAAGAATACCATCATTATTTTGACTACCAATTTAGGACATCAAGAAATTTTAAATAACCAAAAAGCACAAGCATTAGCGGAACTTAAAAAATATTTAAAACCTGAATTCATTAATCGAATTGATGAAATTGTTATTTTTAATGCTTTGGATGAAAAGGTAATCAATGAAATTATTTTAAAATCTTTGAATGAACTAGCACAACGTCTCAAAAACGAAGATATTTATGTTAATTTTGATGAATCATTATTAACAAAAATTCGTCAAGAAGGTTATGACGCCACTTATGGTGCTCGGCCAATTAAACGTTATATTCAAAAACACATCGAAAATTATTTAGCTAATCAAATATTAACAAATATCATTAAGAAAAATAAAACATATCGCGTCTATTTAGATAAAAACAAAAAAATATCCATCATGGAAGCTAAAAAAAATTAACTGGTAAAATTTGTTTAACAAATTATATCTGGAGTGGGCAATCGGGATTGAACCGACGACCACAGCTTGGGAAGCTGTTGTTTTACCACTAAACTATGCCCACAAACAATTATTTATATCAATTTTACAGCGAACAATTAATCAAATTCACAAGAATGAATTTAATGCAAATTCCAAAATTAACATCCATAAATGACAGAAAGTTAACAAAGTAAAATATAGTCTAGGTTTAAACTAGTGTTTTGAATTTTTTATCAATAAAAACTATTGCTTGCTGTTCGTCAAGTTCAAAACGATTAATTGCTTCACGTGCAACCGCTTTGAAATCCTGTTTAGCTTCATTAAGATTTTTTACATAATGAGTTTGAATTGCATAATTAATACCGAAGCATGCAAGTAATTCTAATTGATCAGTAACCACAATGATAGTAGCGGCAGGACGAATATTAGAAATAGTCCAGATAGTGGCTTTATCGTTAGTAAAAATGATAACAAAATTATAAGGAAATGCTGGGGCAATATGACTACCATATGGAATACATTTAGTGGCAATTTTTTTAGCAATTTTTTTAGCATATTTTGGTAAATTAGTTTTAGGAAAATACCAATTAATTGCTCTTTGATAATCAAATAATAATTCTGATTTCTTATCAATTTGTCGCATGATATATACTGCTTCCACAGGAAATTGACCTTGTGCAGATTCACCTGACAACATGGTGGCATCTGCACCACGATCAACTGCAAAGAAGACATCGGTTACTTCAGCACGTGTTGGTTGGATGTTACGTTCAAGTGAATCTAACATTTGTGTTGCCACAATTGATGGTTTACCAATTAATCGACATTTACGAATAATGTATTTTTGTCAATATGGTACATCATAAAAAGGAATTTCTAAAGCTAAATCACCACGAGCCACCATTACTCCATTAGTAGCGTCTAAAATTTCATCAATATTATGAATTGCATGTGTGGATTCAATTTTGGAAATGATTTGAATTTGTGCCCCACCATTTTTATCTAAAAAATCACGAATTTCATGGACGTTTTCTTTAGAATTGACAAAACTGGCAGCAATATAGTCCACATTATTTTTAATGCCAAACAAAATATCATTTTGATCTTTGCTGGACATGAATGGCATTGAATATTCCGTATTTGGTAAATTAATTCGTTTTTTATCATTAATTGTGTGATTATTCAAAACTGTCGTTTTAATGACACCAGCTATTTCATCCACTTCATTAACACGTAATTGTAATTTACCATCATCAACAAGAATAATTCCCCCAATTTTTACATCTTTTGCCATGTTATATGTACCAGTGGAATCGCTAACTGAAAAAGCTGCGCTATCTCCCAAAATATCTTTTTTTGTATAGACTGTTATAGACGAATCTTTTAAAACCGATAATGGACCATCTTTAATTTTGCCAACTCTTATTTCTGGCCCCTTGGTATCTAACATGACAGAAATATTACGATTTAATTTTTTAGCAACATCACGTACTATTTTGATACGCACTTGTTGTTCTTCATAAGTACCGTGCGAAAAATTTAAACGCACACAAGTTACACCAGCTTTAATAATACCTTCCATTCGTTGGTATGCTAAATCAATCATTGCTTTATTTTGAGGATTTTCAAGATCTGCCAAAGTTCACAATTTTTGGGTAATGGCTGGACCTAAAGTGGCGATTATTTTTGTTCTCTTATAATAGCTTTTAACCCTAATTGGTGTAATTTTATTATTCATTTTAAATTCTATTTATCTCCTGAAATTCTTTGGCTAATGAAACACGATTATGTTTTTGTGGCATTTTAATGGCTTTGAAAATATCCACATCAACTAACTTACGATATTTTTCTCCAATCGCTCGATTAAAGCGTTTTTCTTTAACACACTTAATGCAATGATTAGCCATCATGGCTGCTCAATAACGATCAATCGCTGCTGGTACTCCACCACGTTGTGCATGGCCAATAATATTAACCCGACAAACACGATTGGTAATTTCTTCTACTTCTTTAGCAATTTGATCTAATGTTGGTAACCCATTTAATCCATAAATTTTTTCAGTAATCACAAAAATACAAGAACGTTTATGGTTTTTTTTAGTTTCATTGGCGATGGCAACAAAGTCTGCTGTATTTAAAATATTTTCTTTGGTAACAATTGCTTCAGCAATTGATGCTACCCCTGATTGGACTGCTAAATCACTAAATCCTCTACCCATAACTTCTACAAAACATATTCCAGAGTGTGAATCAAAACTATCGCGTAAATGATCAATTGATTCTACAATCGTATGTAAACATGAATAAAATCCAATTGTAGAATCAGTTGAAGAGATGTCATTATCAATGGTGCCTGGTAGTGCCATTACTTTAACCCCTAATTCTGCTAAACCAGCTGCTCCACGATATGAACCATCACCACCAATTACTACTAAAACATCAATCTTATTTTGCTTTAATATCTTAATCGCCTTTTTTTTGTATTCTACTTTATAAAAATCTTTGCTACGTGATGTACCGATGACTACATTACCGCGAGTGCTAAACTCTTCTAAATATCTAATATCTGGTTCATAAATTTTATTTTCCAATAATCCTTGAAAACCATCATGGATAAGAGCAACAGTAAATTTGTTTAAAGTCGCAGCTTTCACCAAAGTAATCACAGCATTATTCATTGCCGGTGAATTTCCTCCGGATGCTAAAACACCAATTTTCATAAACTATTTTTTAATATTAGTAAAAGTGTTTAAGCCATAATACTTAGCTTGGACATTTAAATAATCTTCAATCTCCATGAGACGATTATATTTTGCAATTCTTTCACTACGTGACATTGAACCAGTTTTAATTTGTCCGGTATTACATGCTACTGCTAAATCAGCAATGGTAGTGTCTTCAGTTTCACCACTTCGATGACTGATTACTGCACATCAATTTGCTGATTGAGCTTCTTTAATAGTTTGTAAAGTCTCAGTTAAAGTACCAATTTGGTTTAATTTAATTAATACTGCATTGGCAATATTTTTGTCAATTCCTTCTTGAGTAATCCTAGGATTAGTACAAAAAATATCATCACCTACTATTTGAATACGGTCACCCATACGTTCTTTAAATTTTCGTCAACCATCTCAATCATCTTCTGCTAAACCATCTTCAATTGAAATGATGGGATATTTTTTCACAAGTGATTCCAAATATTCTATCATTTGTTCGGTTGTCTTGGTACCATCTTTTTCTGAGAGAATGTGTGCATCAATCGCTTTCTTAAAAACATAAACTTTACGTTCTTTATCATAAAGTTCACTGCACGCTGGGTCAAGAGCAAAAGCTACATCTTTATCAATTCCTGGACGATAACCGGCAGCTTTGATTGCTTCAACCATTAAATCTAATGCTTCTTCAGCATTCTTTAATGCTGGGGCAAAACCACCTTCATCACCTTTTGATGTACTAAAACATTTACTTTTTAATAATTTTGCTAAAGCATGAAAACACTCACTAGCAATTTGACATGCTTGACGAATGCTTGTTGCTCCTACGGGCATAAACATAAACTCTTGAAAATCAATCGTGTTATCTGCATGTGCTCCACCATTAATAACATTTAACATGGGTACAGGCATTTTGTATAAATCATCTTGCTTTTTTAAAATGTCTTCACGTAAATATTTAAACAATGGTTTCTTTTTATAATTTGCCGCAGTACGAGCACAAGCTAATGAAACAGCAAGAATTGCATTTGCTCCAAGTTTTGTCTTAAATTCATTCCCGTCTAATTTCATCATTTCTTCATCTATTCGGGTTTGTTCAGTTACATCCAAATTACGATTTAGAATGGTTGGAGCAATAATGCGATTAATATTTTCTACAGCTTGTAAAACTCCTTTACCCATATAACGTTTTTTGTCACCGTCTCGTAATTCCAATGCTTCGCGTTCACCAGTTGAAGCACCTGAAGGCACCATCGCTTTACCGCTAACGCCGCTATCAGTAGTTATTTCACATGCGACAGTTGGGAAACCCCTAGAATCCAGTACTTCATAAGCCTGGATGCTCTTAATTTTATCAAACATATTTCTCCTAGAATGTTTATTGTAAAAAGTAATTCCATTATATAGAAAATCCAAGAAATATTTAGTGCATATTTTATGACTAAATTTCATCAGTGTTTGTGTTGATAAATTCATTAACAAAATAGTCTTATTTTTTTAAAAAACTAATAACAAATTCAATAAAAAATAGCAAATTCTTTTTTTTCAGCATATTAAATGACAAAGAGGGACAAACAAATGCTTATATCTAAACTAATAATAGGTTGTTTAACCACCGGAACGATTTTCAATCAATCTAATGTTAATACCATTACAAAATACGAAACAACTGCTATAAATAATTTTAGCGATGCAGATTATTTAAAACCACAAAATACCAATATTAAATTAAATCAACAACTTGCTGTTGGTTCAGCTTATGATGACAAGAAAAATCATGTTAAAGAAATTAATATTTGTAATAAATTTAAAAAAAATTATCTTTGCCCTGATGAAGTAAATTGAAATGCGAGAGCGATGTTAAGTTTATGTGAACAGCAAACCACACCGACTAACGATTCCAACGATTATGGTTATTTTGAATATAGTGATTCTGCTCATGAAGACAAGAAAGATTTGAATGAAAGAGTAGAAAATTGGGTTAATCCGTATTTAGATAATTTATCTTTTGATTACAAGCAATTTTATAGTGAATTCGGTATTACCCCGATAAATTTGCAATTACCAAACGTAGAATTGTGACCAAAAGGTAAGGAATTATCTGAGTTATCCATCCCCGGAGCTTTTAAGGATAAAAATAATAATAAAACCCTCTTTGAAAAAATTAATGAATCGGATGGATTTAAAGAAAATTTAAGAAACACTAGTAATTATCGTGAAGGTATGCCGTTCCTTTATATTAAGGATGAAAAAATAACCAACCGTAAACATAAATCTAAGGAACATTTAATCGCTTATTGAGCAGAAGGTTTAGGAATTCCAAACGAAACTTATAAAATGCACAATCTATGAACTTTTGGAGACAAAAATCCCATAGTCGCAACGTATAACTTAAAAAAATTATTTGCAATTATTGGTGCAAATTATGAACAAAGAACCATAAAAATTGGATTAAATCAATCCTATTTAGCTAATGCAAAAAAATTAAATGATCGCCATTTATCAACAATAAATAAACTTGATGATCAATTAAAAATAATAACTAGTAAATATCCTAATTTTGATAAACAAATTTTCATTAATTTGATCAACATGAATATTCTTGGTGAAGATAATATTCAAAATTTAATTCTTTATCTAGAAAGATTCAACGTCTATGATTTTTTAAACATTTATAAATTCATGAAAAAAACACCATCGTTAAATGAGACTAAATTTGCAAATTCTCTAGGTTTTGATAAATTTGAAAATCCATGAATTGTAATTAATGATTTGAAAAATAAAATGAAATTACAGTTAAATTATGAAGTAACAAATCCACAAAAAGATACTGAATGAGTAAAGCAATCTGCTGATTTAAATTTTATAGATCTTGATAAAGGAGTTGATATTCTTTTAAATAAAGATAGCAATGGTAATCTTCCATTCCGTTTTGATTCAATTGTTAATGATGAAATAAATACCAAAGATACTTACATTAATTCCCAAACAATAGAAAATATCAACAATGAAAGTAACCATAATGTCATAAACAATAACGAAATTTTCTATGTAAAAACTTCGAAGATTACAGATGTTAAATTCAAAGAAACAGATGATAGTTTTAATAATAAATTTATGCCCATAGATTTAACCGACGGTCAAATATTGTCAAAATATTTGACCATAATTAACGATTGCCAAGAAATCGTTGATTGAACTATTTTAAATCGTGATCAATATCAAATAACTAGAAACAATGCTAAAGGCGAAATTAAAATAACAGTGAAAATTAATAACCAAATATTTAGTCAAACTTACAATAGTTTTAAAATTGATTTAAGTAAAATGCATGATTTAAATGCTACTTTATTATCAGATGCACTTCTTAGTGATGATTTAGACAAAAATACCATTACTAATATATTTAAAGCAAATGGTTTTGCACCAGCTGTTGCAGATTCATTAGAATTTAGCGTGCAAAACATTGACGATCATAATGGTAGTGTTGATGTATTAATAACAAAATGTAATGATAAATCTTCTGATAAAACATACGAAAATCAAATTTTTACAATCAAAAATTTGAAACCTTACTACATTGAACAAAATAAAAACATTGATAAACTATTCTTACATAAAAAACCATCGAAAATATTATTAGCTGACTTTAAAAATTATTTTATTGTTGAAAGCGAAGCATTCAAAAATAAACATCAAGATGATTTATCCATTACCCTTAAACCAAATGATGACGAACATTCATTGGTTGCGGAAATTCAGTATAACGACAATAAAACTAATCAACCTATTAAAGTAACTTACAAGTATGAGATGAATTACAAAACTACTTTTTGACAACAAAAATATTTTTTAGTAATATCAATTGTTTCGATTATTTCATTACTAACTATAGGTATCTGATTCATTAAAAGAAGACGAAAACTTATTTAGAAAGTTCACCAAAAACTTTATCATAGATTATTTTTTTAATTTTTACAATAAGCAATTTATTAGCAAGATTTTTGCTTGTCATAACATTTAATTTAAAAAAATATTCACTATGACCAGTTTGCAAATTATTGTCAGTAGACTTTTCAAACAGAACATGAACTTTTTTATTAATAAATTTTTTTAAATATTGAATTTTCATATCGTTTTTTAGTTTATCCAATTTGATGAATCGTTGTTTCTTATCAATGTCTTTTACTATTGATTTTAATTTACTTGCCGCTGTAAAAGGACGAGACGAATATGGGAAAATATGGATGTCAGCAAAATTAATTTTTTTAATATTTCAGTAGCTTTCATTAAAATCTTTTGATGTTTCCGTAGGAAAACCAACGATACAATCGGTAGTAATGGAAGCTAAGGGATTTTTAAAGCGAATATATTTACACAATTTGAAGAATTTTTGAATTGTGTATTTACGCTGCATATTCTTAATCGTAATATCAGCACCCGATTGTAAACAAATATGAAAATGTTGACACCAACGTTGATGATTTGATGTAATTAAATCTACGATTGCCTTATTCATTTGGAACGGTTCTAACGAAGAAATGCGAATCCGAAAATTCCCTGGCATTTTGTTAATATCCTTTAGTAGATCTATAAAAAAATATTTGGTTCCTTCTTTATACCCTGCAGTATTTACTCCTACTAATACAATTTCTTGGAAACCGTTTTTGACAAATAAGTTGATTAATTTTAAAACATTAACATGTGATAAAGAATGTTGCCTACCACGTGCAAATGGAATAATGCAGTAACTGCACATAAAATTACAACCTTCTTGAATTTTGATAAAGGCTCTAGTTGTGCTACCGTGGTGAAAATTACCAAATTTTTCAAATTCATCACTTTTATTAAATTTTTCTACATTATAAATTTGCTTACTTTGATATTTCTTAATGTATGAAATTAAAGAAGTTTTATGTTTATTACCAATAACGATACCAATCTTATGGTGAACAAGCTTTAGTTTACCTATTTGTGGCAAACAACCAATAACTGCAATTAATTCACATTTGCTTGAGCGAATTGCTTGATTTATAAATAAATAAGTTTTTTGTTCAGCTTTATTTGTAACGCAGCACGAATTAATAATACAAATATTTGCATCATTAAAGTTTTTAACATTAATTGCTTTATTTTTAATTAATTGATCAAAAATAACATTGGTTTCGCAAATATTGGTACGACATCCTAAATTTTTGATACAAAATGTTTTATTTTGAATCAGCATTTGCAGTCAACGAACTGGTAGGTTTATTATCTGAATCAGAAGGTTCGTGTTCTAAATTTATGCTTTGACCGCGTCGTCGCAAATATAGTGCTAAATCAATACGATATTTTGCATAACGATAAATTCCCACAGTTATTAAAGAAATCAAGCAAGCAATCCCAAAAATTATGCCAAATGCTATGTTAATTTTATTGTTACCACTAAATGGAGCAACAATTTTATCAATCAAAGCAATTGTTAAGAAAATGAAAAATAAATTAGTGACAAAAATAAAACCCGCACTAAAATACATCTTAAAATATTTCGTCGGAATATGTTGACGAATTAAATAAATATCTCGTGAATCAAAAAAATAAAATAACGCGATGAGAATTATAGAAATAACATTGCAAATAATTATGGGTATATATGCTGTTGAGTTATTAAAACCATGGCCATATATCCCTCAACTAATAGCAATACCAATAATAATTAAAACGTTGGCTCCCAAAAATAAAAATCATGTTCAATGTAAATTGATAGCTTTTTCATCATCTTGATTTTTAATAATATTTATATCTTGCATAGCTTATCTTATGATTTTATCTAAAATTGCATTAATGTAAGCAACAGAATTAGGTTCACTAAAATGTTTGGTAGTGATAATCGCTTGGTCAATGATAATCTTGCGATCAATTTGTAAAGCGCTAAATTCTGCATAAGCAGTAATTAATATGGCTTTATCTACTTGCGGAATTCTTGCTCATGTTCAATTTGGAGCTAATTGCTTACAAATTAAATCAATGATATTTTGACGATTATCAGCAAAATATTCAATTATCTGCATTTGATCATTTTGAAATAATTCTTTCTCAAAAGCTTGTTGCTTTATTTTTTTGCTATTTGTTTCTTCTTGAGCAATCATTGAAAAAATAAAACAAAAAATTTCAATCCGTTTTTTTCATTGTTGCTTATTTAACGACATTTTAATTAGCGTTACTTATTCTAGCGATTACAATCGGATTAAAAATTTCTAATTTTTGTTGAATATTTTTAACGATATCGCTTACCATAACATCTAAGTCTTTAAGAATATTTTGCTTAAGGAGTGGAGTAAAAGTCAAAACAAAAATAAATTCTTGTTGTTTTTTCTGTTCCATTTTAAAATCAATAACTTTATAGGCAGAATTGATAGTTGCCATCTTTATTATTGATTGTCTAATAATATTTTGATCTAACGTAATTTTACCAATTTTATTTTGTATAACATACTTCATTAATGAGTCCTACTAACGTATTCTCCTGTAGTCGTATTGATCAATATTTTATCACCTTTTTTAACAAATTGAGGCACGAAAACTTCATAACCTGATGTAATTCAAGCCTTTTTTTGTACTGAGGTTACTGTATTTCCTTGCACAGCTTCTTCAGCTTCTTTAATTTCCACGGTCACTTGATCTGGTAAGGAAACACCCAAAATTTCATCATTATATTTTTGAATAGATACTTCAGTCCCTTCAACAATAAAATTCTTTTCTCATTCTAAACGACTACGAGGAATTTCAATTGTTTCATAAGTTGAATTATCAAAAAACACAAAATTATTACCATCACTATATGAAAATACCATTTTAGTTGTGGAAACTTGAGCTTTTTCCAATTTCTCTCCCGTTAGGACTTCAATTGTAATTGCTCCAGTTCGTAAATTTTTAACTTTACACTTAACAATACCCTCACGCATCGCTGTCTTATTAAATGAATTTTCAATAACTTGATATAAATTATCTTTAAATAAGAAAGTATTCCCTGGTCTTAAGTCTTTTGCTCAAATAATATCTGACATGTTATCAATTATACAATGGAGCAATAAAATTGTAAAAGATCAGCGACTTTGTCCCACTAATTATAGCTGCTAGAAATTACAACTTTTTCATAAATTTCGTTCGGAGTAACACGATATTGCTTTTTAAATATTAAAAAGTCATTCAATT
>JAISPD010000031.1 GCA_031275175.1 Mycoplasmataceae bacterium | reverse complement strand
AATTTATTAAAACACCGATAGAAAGATGGGACGAATTCAAAAGAAATGTCTATAAATACGATTACAGTTATTTAGAAAAACACATAAACTAATTTGTCACTTAATTAATTTTTAATCCAGGATGAGTATCTAATTGTTCTTTGAAAAGTGAGATTGATGGTGTGTTGTATAATTACCGTGTTGTGAAAAGACACGATAAGAATAGCGGTATTGTTGATTTGGCGAAGGTTGGGGTTGCGAGGCCTAAACCTAAATATGCTACGGTTGAAATGCTTTATGATTTGAAAAGTCAAGTAGATTATAAAATTGAATGCGTTATTAGTAGGCTTGATAAATTGGAAAACTTGATTATTAAGTTGTCTAAAAAAATAGCTTAGTTATGACTAAATTAGAGAAACTCAAAGCGGAATTAATCCGTAAAAAGATTAAGAACGAAGATAACAAAATTAAACAATTTGAGATAAAGCAAGAACTTTCGACTGATAAGTTTATTAACCAGAAAAAACGATATCGAAATGCTTCCGTGATGAAGTGGATTATGTTCGCTATTACGATGATATTCTTAATAGTGGTCGTAATCGTCTGTGTCCACGGAGCGACTGACACCATAACATATAATTAATTTTCACAAAGTAAAAGAACAAAAAGAAGATTTATTATTATTCATAATTTATCTCCTTCGTCTTGGACAGACCAGTCTTCCCAACCAATCCGAGACATTTATTTTATTATATAATTGTTTTTAACTTGAAGTTGAAATGGTAACTAATAATGAAAAAAAATAACATAGTTAAAAAAACAAAAAGTGTAGTCAACAAATATTGGGGACTACACACAAAAAAAAGTTTAATTAATTTTAACATCGGTAATGAAATCGTATCTTTAGATTTAATTCGTGCAGTCGCTGCAATTAAATGAGCAGCAGCTAGTGCAAATGAAAAATGTAAAAAATTGGATAAAGTTCGCGCGGATTTAATTCGTAAAGTTTGTCTAGAAATTCTTAGAGGCAAATTAGATGACAATTTTCCAACCCACGCCTATCAGGCAGGTAGTGGTACACAAACTAACATGAATGTAAATGAGATAATAGCTAATCGTGCTAATGAAATAGCAAAAGAAAAATTAGTACATCCAAATGATCATTCCAATATGTCACAAAGCACTAATGATGTTTACCCAACAGCGATGAATATTACTGCAATAAATTTAACAAATAAATTACTATTACCAGCAGTTGACGGTTTGATTGAATCACTTACAAAATTACAAAAGTGCAGTGAAAATATCATTAAAATGGGTAGAACACATATACAGGATGCATTGCCTATTACTTTCGGTCAAGAAGTTAGTGGATGAATTTATGCTCTTAAAAATACACGTAATATGATTGTAGAATCATTAAATTACATGTTTTATATCAATATGGGTGGTACAGCAGTTGGCACAGGTTTTAGCGCACCAAAAGGATATGATAAATATTGTGTTAGTTTTTTAAATCAAATTTTAAATACTAATCAATTTAAAATAACTCCTAATAAATACCATGGTACATGGAGCAAAGATAATTTTGTTTTACTTCATGGTGCTATTAAAGCTTTAGCCACCAATGTATACAAAATCGCTCAAGATGTAAGATTTTTAGCAAGTGGACCAAGAGGTGGTTTTAATGAAATTAACATTCCTGCCAATGAACCAGGAAGTTCAATCATGCCTGGAAAAGTTAACCCTACTCAATGCGAAGGTATGGCAATGATCTGTGGACAAGTATTAGGTCATGACACTACCATTAGTTTTTTGGCTAGTCAAGGTAACTTTGAATTGAATACCTTCGGTACTGTTTTGATGCAAAATTTTATTCAATCTGTCACTTTATTTTCACAAATGATCACATCGTTTACTAAAAAGTGTACTGATGGTATCACCATTAATCGTAAACGCATGGAAGATAACGTTAATAACTCATTAATGCTAATAACATCGCTTGTTGACAAAATTGGTTATGAAAAATCTTCTAAAATTGCAAAATATGCTTACCAAAATAATTTAACTTTAAAGCAAGCAGCCTTAAAATTTAAATATATTTCCGAAATTGAATTTGATCGTTTTGTTGATCCACAAAAAATGATTTAATTAATTTGATCTTTTGTTTTATAAAAAGTAGCAATAATTCTAATAATTTCAGTTAACTCATTAATATTTAAATAACAAGTTTGAAAACGTATTTTTTCGTTTTCACCTTCAAAGCAATAACCGTCACCATTGCCATATAACTGGAGGCCACGATAATTATCAAAAATTTTTAATGACTCGTGCTCTGATTCTAATTGCAGAACAAATTTTACATCGATTAGTTCATAAATTTTAGGTTCTAATAATTCATTATTAACATTAATGCTTAATAAAATTGTGTTGATGCCTAATTCTGGTCCTTGTTTTAAAATATTGTGAAGGATTTCTAAATTTTGCAGACTATTCCTAAGTAAATTATCAAACCCTGAAATTACTAAAATAATTTTCTTTAACTTGCTGTGTGGATTGCTTTGGAAGCGATTGAAATCTTCTAATGTTTTAGCGCCAGCATCTTTAAATTTATTTTCACGCTCTTTCATCTCATCCATAACTTGATGTAATTTATTTATGCATGCTTCAAAATTATTTAATGTAGGAGTAAGCATGTGCGGTAAATTATCAAAACTTTTAAGTGTTTTATCGCCAATTAAACTTAATAAAATATACTCCACATTAGTTGGCGGATTAATATAAGCATAGGAAATTAATAATACTGTCAATAGCATCGCAGCGCCACTACCCCGTTTACCAACTATTAAAATATTGTGATTTTTTTTCATGTCCAGTTGTAATGGTGTATTTTCCAAAGTCAAACCAACTATGGACTTATCATTTTGTTCTATCTTTGTAGTATTAAAAATTTGTCGGATTGAGATTTTAGAAATAGTTTTGTTAGGTATTTCAAACATAACTATGTTTCCTTTACGAGAAATATTGAACCTATCAATCTTTAAGATTGTTAATAGTTGGTTTTGGTTTTTTAATATTTCATCAATACCTTGGACATTTGCGATTTCAAAAATGATTTCCACATATTGAGGCATAACCACAATATTTTGACAAGATGCATCAATTTCTATTTTTTTCAAAAACTTACTAATGGTCTGTTCAAACTTCTGTGCTTGGTTTTTATTATCATAATATGAATCAATACTAGTATCAGTTAAAAAACTAATTGGTGGTGTTAATTGCCCTATTTTATTGGCTTCTTTCTGAATTTGAGTACTTTGGTGAATAATTGGTGATACATCGTGTTTTTTCACTGAAAGTTCATCATAAACATGATTATAAAGATCACCACCTAATAAATGAATTAACCATTTTTTAAAAAAAATGATAATTCTACCATTTTTACGTCTTAAGAAAATTGAAAATGATAAAACAATTAAAATCAATGCCGCTAATCCTAATAAAACTGTGGCAATATAAGCTCAAGCGATTACCAATAGTGTTCCAATAATGCCTGCGTCAATAAAACTCTCACTTTCTGGAGATCAAATATTTGGAAAAAAGTGATGATAAACTTGATTTTGTGTATTGTTAGCCCAATTAGTAAAACCTTCCATATACGATTTGAGATTAACCTCAATATCGGTTGATAAAAAATGTTTTTGAATGATTGCAAAAGTTAATAGTAATCCGATGATTAGTAATACATAACCCAGAATAAAGCGTTTGGTTGTAAATAATCTAACAATTCTTAAACTAAATATTTTAAAAATAGATCAAATTAATAAGAAAATATACAAAATGTATTTAGTGTTGCCGAACAAGAATTCAAAAATATAGGCATCTGGGTAACTTCCTATATAAGGAACTCTTGCTAAAAAAATACCAATAAAAAACAATGATAAAAGGTTTAAGATCAGCAAAAATTGTTTGCGAGTTCGTGTTTTCACCTCTGGTAAAGCATTTAAATCATCAAATAATTTTTCAGATGCTTTCTTAGGATTCTCTACTTTAATAGTTTCATTTGCTTCTAATATTTTTGTTGACATTATTGTTTGATATGCTTATGGTTCTTGGCGAAAATTATAGTCGTTAAAACTAACGGTTTTTTGTTGAATTTTTTTTCAAAATGTTTGTCAACAAATTTTCTGATGGCCATTTTAATTTCCTTAATGTCTAAAGCATTTTTTTCAATCGCGCTGCTCATAATTGTGTTAATTGTTTTGTTACATTCCTCGATAATTCCATTAATGATAGAACGATTAGTATCATTAATATTAGTTACCCCGACAGTATCATAATTAAATTTCTTAATTATTTTTTCTTCTTTGCTGTATAGAAAATTTAGTAAGACTACGCCGTTATCTTTCATTTGGTCTCGTTCAAACATACTAGAAGCACCAACATCCAAAACACCTTGAGTACCAATGTATTGTGATTCTAAATTAACAAATTTAGTCTTAGGTTCTAATTCGCCATTAGAAAAAGATACATTACGACCATTTTCCAAAATTAACACATTTTGTTTGGCAAAGCCTGATTGAATTACTGCTTTCTGATATTCAATAAAATCCATATACAAGCCGCTAACAGGAATAATGTACTTAGGTTTTAACATTTCCACCAAAAATTTATGATCTTCATTGGAGGCAGATACAGGTAAAATTTCCCGAGGTAATTTATAAATACGATTAATATTGGTACGTGCCACATTATCAAATACTTCAGCTTCAAAAACTTCAAATCCTGAAATTGTACCTTCGGCAAAAATAAAAGTATCGTCATCTTTAATGTGAAATTTAGGATCATCATCATTGATAATTTTTTCTAATTTTGGAAATAACCTTTGACTCGTACCAGTAATAACAATTACCGCATTCGTTGATTCATCAATTTTTGTATCATCAATTGTTAGTAATTTATGATTACCGATATAGTTATTTTGGTTTAAATAATTAAACAATTCTACGAATGTATGTGAATAAATGTTAATTGGTATATTTTTATTAGCAGTTGTTTGTAATAAACCTAATATTTTGTAAACATCGTGATCATAACAAGCTACAAGAATTCTACCAGGAGCATCAATCATGATATTTTCAAAATAAGCAGCCACACGGTGATGTGGATTAGTGAATCCTTTTGAACGACCAGCTAGTCCAGCACCCACGATCAATAATAAATTCTTATGGTTGGTAAATTTATTGATATACATGATTTCGTCTTCAAATAAAGTATTTTTATTTGAAGACACAATGAAATCATCAATATAAATGACTGCCCCATCAGATGTGTTAAAAATTAACCCTAAAGATCTTGGTATGCAGTTAGATATACGAAAAGGTGTAACCATCACAGTACCAATGCGTTCTGTTTTTAATGGTTCAAGAGTTCTAATATTAAGTTTTGGTTGGTGGTGATTATGTTTATTTATCTTTTTTGAGAAATAAGTATTTAAAATTACTGCACCAATATTAGAAACATAAATTGGCACATTGGGAATAAATTCATAAAAAAACTCTAAGCTACCAAATCGATCATAACTTGGTGTACCAACAAAAATCCCTTTAATTGCTCGCTTGTTTTGGTTGATCCACGTGAAATCGGGAATAATTTTTTTTACACCTAACGAAATACTAGGTGGCGTGATAATTCCACAATTAATGATGTATATATCCCCATTGATTGTTAATGCATAACAATCTTTCCCATGTTCATCTAGCCCTCCAAGGACAAAAAATTCAATTTTTGACATAACTATTTATTACTTATTTTCTTAAAATATTCATTCACTATAAATTAACGTTACAAGATACTGCTGATTTATTTGTAAATTATTATATTGTGGAAAATGAAAAAATAAAATTTTAATTATTTTTTGCAAGTTAAATAAACATTCTCAGCAAGGGATACCCCCTTGGGTCCTTTTTTATCTTGTTGTGAACAATTTAATTAATTTTCTTAACTATGTATCTATTTTTATAAGTCTCAACCATTAATGAAAGACAAATGCAAATGTTGCTTTCCAAAATTGATTAGTCCTATAATACCAAGTGATGATATCTTTTAGTAATTTAAATTTAAAATAGGATGAAATAAGTTATGCCCCCGCAAAAGAAAATATTTAACAAAAACGAAACTTCAATTTTTATTTTGTCTCGTAAAAAACTAATGATTATTTGTGTTTCCATTATTGCTTGTATTTTAACACTAATGACAATCGCTGCTTTTTTTGATTATCAAATTGATTGAATTGTTGCTAGACCATGATTAAGAACACCTAGTGTTACTCCCAATACTGCGAGTGATGGTACAATTATGGGATTAACTACCGGTGACATGTATTCTACTAATATGTTTGCCAAAATTGTAGAGATGTTTGGCACTGTACCTTCAGTTTGTGTGACATTATTTTCTATGGCTATTTTCTATCATAATGCATCACGCATTCAAAAAAATGTAATTTTGCGCAGAGCTGTGAAAGGATTTTGTATCGGTTCTGCACTATTATGAACCATATATGCTTTTTTCTTTCAATTCTTCCCATTATTTGGTGTGTGTATTTATGGATCTGCAGTTTATGGGGCAAATGTTGCCCCATTAGATCAAAATGGGTGACTAGTCCCATCACATTTAACTGCATTTTATACAGAATTAGTCTTTGCCATAATATTGGGAGCAGTTTTAACATTTGCTACATTTCTAGTGTTTAACCAAATCAAAGGACAGTTACTAGCTGAACTATTAAGATGAGCGATGATTACTTCATGTGCCGGAGTTTTTTCTATGTTAGGTGTAGAAGTGGCTATCAAAACTACTTTCCAAAGGGAACGTTTCCGAGTATTAATGGCGTATGGAAATGTGGATCCAAATAACATGTGAAATGTACCGATGTGAACTTCAGTGTATGCTCCTTGGTTATGAAACGGAGAAACAATTGGTGGTTTAAATAAATGATGAGCAGCTACTGGATCTTCGTTTGGTGGTTATAGCTGAGATAATGTTGATCCTTACGGTGGTTTTCATCCATGATATGCATTACCAGTAACTCCTTATGGTTATGGTAGTCAAGGAAATACACCATTACTCTGTGAAGACCAAACTAAATCTTTCCCAAGCGGGCATGAGACAGCGGCTGGAATGGGATTTCTTTCATTAATTATTTTACCTTTCACCACTCATAAATTCAGTACCTTAAAATGAAGATACATTTTATTTACTACCGCAATAGCTGGTGTTTTATTGGTTGGCTTAGGTAGAATAGTTGGTGGTGCCCACTATTTAAGCGATGTGGTAATTGGAGCAACTATCTCAGGTGGATTATTATCAATATTCTATTGAATGAATTGCTATCACGCTCAGTTTTTAGATAAATGATGTAATTTATCCATTAAGGAGGCAAAATGATGTTAAATAGCATATACGGCGCCACTCATTCGGGAGCTAACATTTGATTAGTAATCGGTTTAACTATTATCATTGCTTTGCCATTTTTAGGATGTAATATTGCTTTACCGATAATTTTACGAAGATTTAAACAACATGAGTTTAAGGCTTCAGATCAACCAAAAGAGAAAAAATTCTTCTCATTCTCCGAACATAAAGTTTGATCAGCATTATTTTTAATAACTGTCATTTTTGAATTTGCTGCTGGAATAGCAGGAATTGTACTTATTGCTACAGCTGTAAAGGCGGGGCAAGGACAAATTATAAAAATTGATCAAACAGGTTGAACTTACATTGGTGTAGGCATAGCAGTTTTAGGTTTAATGTGTTTATCAGTGATAAATTTAATCGTCTTGACATATAAAAGAAAAATATTGTTTGATAAACTAAGGAAATAATTATGAAAGAAAGATTGGAACGATCATTTAAAATTGCTTGGCTAACTGCAACCATTGCCTTCATTATGTTCGTGGTTGGAATTATTGGTTTTACATGACAAACAAATGACGCAGTTCATTACATCTCATTAACGCTAGTGATTCTTTCATTACTTGCTTTACCAGTTTCATTTTTTATTGCGAAGTTTGGTAAACAACAATAATGATTTATAATCATATTGCTATGGACATTGAAAAACTAAAACCACAAAAACTATGAACGTATTTTAATCAAATATGTAAAATACCACATATCTCTAACCACACTCATGCTTTAACACAATATTTAAAAAAAGAATTAGAACATTTAGGTTATCAACCAGAAGTGGACAAACATAATAATATTTTTGTAACTAAACCTGCATATGTAGGTTTTGAAAAAGCTCCAATCATATTATTACAAGCTCATTCTGATATGGTTGCTTCTAAAGCACCAACATCAAAACATGACTTCTTAAAAGATCCAATTCAAACAATTGTCAAGGGAGAATGAGTGTATGCTAATCAAACAACACTGGGTGCAGATAATGGTATAGCTGTTGCTATGATTTTAGCAATCTTTGCTGATCGTTCACTAAAACATGGGCCACTAGAAGCTTTAATCACATCAGAAGAAGAAATTGGTATGGTTGGTATCCAAAATTTTGATATTAAGAAAATTCATGCCAAGTACCTTATTAATTTAGACAACGAAGATGACCAAGAAGTTTCAATAGGCTGTCCAGGAAATATTGACGTATTTGCTGAAATCCCATTTAAAAGAGAAACCAAAAAAAATCCTAATTCAGTTAATTTATCCATTGAGATAAGCAACGGAATTGGTGGACATTCAGGGCAAACAATTGGACAAAAAAGGGTTAATGCAATTCAACAAATTTTTAACATTCTATTGAATATTCAAAGTCACATTCCTTTAAGTTTAATAAATGTGTGTGATGCAGGAATTGCCAAAAACAATATTCCCCCTCATGCCGCAGTTGAGATAAACATAAAAAAAGAAGACACTTCTAAAGTAAAAGAAATCCTTGAACATGAATTCCACACACTTAAGTTGGAATATCATGAATTAGAAAAAGATTTAAATCTTCGATGCTTTCCGTCAAAAACTAAATTATTACCAATGCGAATCAAAGATTCAGATGCAATTATTAGTACTTTAACGGCAGTCCCTAATGGAGTTCACACTTTTAATTGGAAATACAATGTGCCTGAAACATCAAGTAATTTAGGATTAATCAAAACTACAAAAAATACTGTCCAAGTAACTTTCATGGTACGTTCTTCATACGATCATGCACAAGTTAGACTAGCCAATCGTATTAAAGCATTATTTAAAGTTGTTGGTGGTAAAGCAAAAGAGACAGGTTTCATTCCGGGATGATTACCTAAAGATAATGTATTTGCTGATATTTACGAAAAATTTTATCAGACAATATTTAAAAAATTACCAAAACAATTACTAATTAGTGGTGGCGTAGAACCTGCATTCATTTTGTCAAAAAGACCTGAAATGTTTGGAATTTCTATTGGACCACTCATGCAAGAAGTTCACACGCCTAAAGAACGTCTTAATATTGAATCTACCCAAAAAATATTTAAAGTATTATTAAAATTTTTGCCTTATTTAAATAATTATTAATTGATAGTTAGGGCTTTCTAAGAATATTTTCCCGTGTGGGTTTAGAATGCTGTCTTTATGTTTAATTAAAGCATCATAAAAATAAGTGTGGTTGTTACTATTATTAAAACTAATTTTTGTTTCATACTTTAACATTCGTTTATCAAGTTTTTTAATATCTACATATGGTGGATTACAAGTAATAAAATCAAATTTCATTTTTTTATTCTTTAAAATTTTATGAAAGTCATCAACAAAAGATTTAATCTTTAATTGATTTAATTTAGCATTATGTTTCGTGTTATTGATGGCAACATGATTAATATCAACACATGTCATATCTACTCAATCACAATGTTTTTTAATTGCTAAACCAATACATCCTGTTCCACAACATAAATCGATTCCGTATTTTAAATCACGGTGTTTTTTTAGATAGTTAATGATTTGATCGGTTATTAATTCTGTTTCACTTCGTGGTTCGAAGATATGTAGATATATATCAATTGTTAGTTTACAAAATTTAGTTGTATGAACAATTTGTCCTAACGGTTTATGTTTTAAAAAATAATCATCTAATTTTTTGATTAATTCATCGTATGAAAAATCTATCTGGTGATGACGAAATTTTGTGAAATCTAATTTATTCTTAACTTTAGAAGACAAACTAAAAATAACGGTTAAAATGACTAATTGATTATTAGTTGGATATTGTTTCTTGAGTTGATTAATTAAATTAATAAAAGTCATTAAATTTTTAATTGCGACATTAATTCAACTTGTTCATTAGCAGTTAATGCATCTATTATTTCATCTAAATTTCCCAACATTACTTGGTCTAATTTATTTAAAGTTAATCCAATGCGGTGATCTGTGATTCGATTTTGGGGATAATTGTAAGTACGAATTTTTTCTGAACGATCACCTTTACCAACCTGTGATTTACGTAAATTAGCAATCGCATCTGTACGTTCGTTTTGTAACTTTTCTCAAATCCTCGAAAGTAACAATTTCATCGCCATTTCACGATTTTCAATTTGACTACGTTCTTGTGAACATGCTACCACAATACCCGTAGGAATATGTGTAATCCGTACAGCTGAATCCGTTCGATTAACATGCTGCCCTCCAGCACCACCTGCACGATATTTATCAATTCGTAAATCACTAGGATTAATTTTGAATTCAATCTCATCAAATTCGGGCATCACTGCTACAGTAATTGTGGAAGTATGCACACGTCCTTTTGCTTCAGTTAACGGAACTCTTTGCACACGATGAACACCGGATTCAAATTTCATTTTAGAATAAACATCTTCTCCTGTAATGTTAAAAAAAATGTAATCATAGCCATGCGCATTGATAGAAATATCAATAATTTTAAGTTTCCATTTTTGTTGATCTGCATAATGTCTATACGTATCAAATAAATCAGCTACAAAGATACTAGCTTCATCTCCTCCAGCAGCAGGACGCATTTCAATAATTACGTTTTTATCATTATTAGGATCTACTGGTAAAAGTAATAATTTTAGTTGCTTTTCTCAATTAGGTATTTGTGCTTTAATTTCATCTAATTCTAGTTTTACTAATTCAGTTAATTCACTTTCAAGTTCATTTTTATTTAAAGCATTTTCGTTATCTATGGCAGTTTTAATGGAAGATTTGTAAACACGAAATAAATCCACAATCGGTTTATTTCGTTTGAGTTGTTTATTAATATCTTTTAATAATTCTATCGAAATGTTCGCAGTTTCTAATCGACGAGTTAATTCATCATATTTATGAGTGATTGCTTCCAACGACTCGTATAGTCTTTTATCGTATTCCATAAATTACTCCTTAAAATAAAAATTTAGCATTTATACAAATGACATGTAACGTATAAATGTTAAGCTACTTTAATTCGTTTAATGATTTAATTACTTTTTTATTAGATTTGCGTTGCTTTTGTTCTTTTTTAACTGGTTTAGTTTCAATAGTTTTTTTACCAGTAGCAAATTTAGATGATAGTTTTTCAGCGCGACCTTTAACCTTTTGTTCACCCAAACCACCTTTGTAAAATGGATGACAATTGGCACAAACATCTAAATTAACAACTTCTTGCTTGATTGTTGATTCAATTTGGTAAGTTGCACCGCATGATGCGCATTTAAAAGTAACGATGCGAACACTTGGTTGGATTTTCTTATTCATATAACGACACATTATATATTAAGAAAGTTAAAGAAAACAAGATAGCATGCAAAAAACATTTCTGTTGATCTAATTTATTAAATATAATACCGTTCTATATTATGGGTTGAATAAGTATTGTATTATTAGCATTATCAGTCGTTTGCTTGGTGATTGGTCTTTTACTTTCTGGTTCAGGCTCTACAACTGGTTTGACGGCACTTGCTGGTCAAGATTTAGAACTATTTAAAAAGACTAAAGATCGAGGATTTGTCAAAATTCTACAAATGATTATGTTTTTATTAATGTTTTTTATGTTTGCCGTTGCAATTGTTGGCGCAGTCACTGGTAAATATTAATGAACCATTCCAATCAAGAACTGGAATCAATCAAGCATAGCGTGATTGACATTGTTGTCAATGAAAAAGGTCGGCCAATTCCACCGGGAATTATTTTACATAAGTTACAAAATACTTATAAGGAAATACCAAATTATCGTAACAAAATTTATCAAGCAATTGATCAACTGATAGAAACACACGAATTAAAACAATTGAGAAATAAATCTATATTAATTGGTTATGTAAATGCTGCCGTTGATTTAAATTTTTTACAAGAAGGTGTAATTGCTATCAACGATAATGGGGCTGGATTCATTACGCTAGATAATAAGAAAAAATCAGAATATTACGTATTTAAAACTAATCTTAATGGGGCCTTGCATGGTGATCGCGTGCAATTTGCCATCATGCAAAAACCACCTAGGGGTGATTTAAAAGATGCGGTTGTTACCAAAGTTGTAGCACATGCAAAGGATTTTTATGTTGGTACAATCACAATAGACGCAAATAAAAATTACAAAATTAAGTTAGATGATAATAAATTTTACTTAGATCTTCAATTAGATTCAATTGAAGGTTTGGTAAGCGGACAAAAAATATTAATCCGTGTAAATCGCTATGAATCTAAACATGCATTTGGTAGTGTGAGTCGAATTATTGGACATGTTAATGATGTTGGCGTAGACATTCTTTCAATCGTTTATGATAATGGTGTTGAACCTGATTTTCCCAATTCTGTTTTAGAATATGCCAAAAGTCTTCGCTTAGATATTGATGACTATCAGCGTAAAATCAGAAAAAATTTGACGGATTTACCAATTGTCACAATTGATCCTAGCACTTCCAAGGATTTTGATGATGCAATTTATGTAAAAAGAATTTCGGCAGATCAATTTTATTTATCAGTGTCCATTGCAGATGTTAGTCATTATGTAAAATTTAATTCCATCTTAGATGAAGAAGCATTGAAACGCGGGTGTTCAATTTATTTAGTTGATCGCGTGATACCAATGTTACCTCATAATTTATCAGATGACTTATGTTCGCTTAACCCTAACGTTGAAAGATTGGCTTTAACATGTGACACAATCATTGATAAACTAGGCAAAATAGTTGATATTAAAATTTATCCTAGCATTATTAAATCACATCGCCGATATAGTTATGATGAAGTGAACGCATTCTTTCTCAAAAAAGATGAATTAGCAAAAGATCCACCTGAAGTAAAACAAATGTTGCAAGATGCGCTGGCATTACATCAAATCTTATCACGTGCAAAAAATCAAAGGGGATATATAAATTTTGAAATTCCTCAACCAATTATTGTTGTCAATAAAGAAGGCAAACCAGTTGAAATTAAAAAATATCAATCTGGTTTGGCACAACATATGATTGAAGATTTTATGGTGATTGCTAATGAAGCTGTTACAATTTATGCCAATAAGCAAAAGTGACCTTTCGTATACCGAGTGCACGATAAACCAAGTATTGACCGATTAAAAACATTCTCGCTTGAAGCTAAAAAATTAAATTTTAAGATTTCTACTAATATAGAAAACATTCAACCTGCTGATATAACCAAATGAATAAATGAAAATCAAAATAATTCTAATTTAGATTTAATCAATATGATGTTGCTACGCACAATGGCAAAAGCAGAATACGAAACAAAAAATATTGGACATTTTGGTTTAGCTTTAGAAAATTACACACATTTTACATCCCCTATAAGACGTTACTCTGATTTATTAGTGCACCGCATTTTTTGAACTTATGACTTTGAGAAGCAAAAAAATAGTGACGAAAAACGTAATCAAATTTCACAACTTTTGCCAATGCAAGCAAGTTTAACTTCGAAAAATGAATTACGTTCGATTAAGTGTGAACGTGATGTGCAACAGATGAAATTTGCTGAATTTATCCAAGATCATATTGGTGAAGAATATGATGGGTTTGTGTCATCTATTTATCCGTTTGGTTTATTTGTTCAATTGCCAAACACCATTGAAGGATTTATTAGATTGGAAAATATGAAAAATGATTTTTATTCATACAATGAAAAAACAAACGAATTAATTGGCAAAAAAACTGGCCAACGTTTTTCTTTAGGCACAAAAGTAAAAATTAAAGTAATCGCTGCTAATAAAGAAACACGTAAAATTGAATTTGCCATGGTATCATATATCCGAAAATAATGAAACTTTTATTAACTAATAAAAAAAGTAAATTAAACTATCATGTGCTTGAATCATACGAATGCGGCGTTTCATTGGTTGGGCCTGAAGTTAAATCATTATCAAAAAGTAATGGCAACATTGATGAAGCATTTGTCTTTCTAAAAAACCACGAGGCTTATTTAATTAACATGTACATCGCTCCATTTAAACAAGCTAATATTAATAACGTTGATCCTTATCGCAAAAGAAAATTATTACTCCATAAAAACCAAATTATTCGAATTGAACAACAATCTAAAAAAGCACACTTAGCGATTATTCCGATTAGATTGTATTTTCAAAATGATAAAATAAAAATCGAGATTGCATTATGTAAATCAAAAAATGTCAGAGATAAAAGACAAGATATTAAAATTCGAGATTTAAAAAGAGAAGCAAAGAATTATCACTAATTCATTAAATATTTATCCGTTCTTTAATCTTATTTTTTAAAATATCAGATTTTGTACCAAAGATTGCATGAATAGCGCGGGGTGCAGGACGCGAAATACCCAAGGCTCCCAGTGCTTTTAATGCATTATCATCTACTTTAGAGCTATCTTTAACTTCAATTCGTAATCTAGTAAAACAAGCATCTACATTAACAATATTATCCTTTGTTCCATATGCCTTAATAATTTGGTCGATTTCATCATTTTCAATTTTTGAAGCTTGATAATCTTTTTTTGTAAATAGTTTGGTAATATTGTTCCGCCCAGGAGTACTTAAATTAAATTTTTTAATTGCTCATGTGAAAGTAAAGAAATAAATAATCGCAAATCCTCCTGAAATAACTAAAACCATATACCAATTAGATCCACCTCCGTTAATTTGGGGAATGATTCCTCAGAAAATGAGATCAATGGCACCATCTGTTCCCACAACATGCGGCCCAATTGATGTATACAAAGTTAAAATCGTAGCCAGCATACAAGCTAAACCTGTGAAAAGTGCGTGAAATCCTCAAAATAACCAAGGTGCAATAAATAAAAAAGTGAATTCAATTGGTTCAGTAATGCCTGTTAAAAAAGAAACAAGCGCAGCAGAAATTGTGATTGAACCTGCAAGTTTTTTGCCTTCACCTTTGGGAGCACAAAATAACATAGCCATAGCTGCTGCTGGTAATGCCAATAGCATGATGGTGTCGGCTCCATTACAATATTGTCCAGGATTATAAGCGTAACCTGAACTTCCATATGCTGAACCCTTGAACATCATATCGTAAGTTAAATGGATATTTGTAAGGGAGTCACTACCATCAATGGGTATTAAATTAACTTTTGTCCCAATATACTTTAATAAAAATGCTCCTATATTCATTTCACCAGTTCATTGTGTTTGATCCTTTAATGGATTTAAATTAAATACTTGAAACCAAGTTTGCGGTTCGTTAGTAATGCTTGCTGCATAATATGCTCCATCATACCATACAATCGCATTCTTAGTCAAATCTAAAGTGCCACCAACTGGTGTAAAATAAACTAAAGTACTAATCATGTGATGTAAACCAAATGGTAATAAGGCCCGATTAGCAAATCAATATACTAAGGAATTGGTTCCATAAGGAGCCGAAGATAATCCAATACCAATTTTAAAAATACCTAATCCGATAATTGGTCAAACCATCGCAAAAAATAAACTAATTAATATCGCAGCACCAATTGTTACAACCGGAATAAAACGAGCGCCACTAAAAAACCCAATTACATTGGGTAGTTGTATATTTTTAAATTTATTGTAAAGTCTAGCCGTTACTAAACCAATAATTATCCCACCAAAAACACTTGTGACAAGTGTTCGAAAACCAAGAATTCAATTAAATAAACCACTAAATTCTTCATATCCGTCTACACCACGATATTTGTATCAAAGAAACGAAGCATAAAATTTACTAGGCTCTTGCGCATCATAATCTTGATGAACAATAATTAAAGTAGCTTGGATAGCGATAAATGTTAAATAACCAATCGTAGCACTCAATCCTGCAATACCGTTGTCTTTGGTAAAATTAATCGCTAAAGCGATGGCGAAAATCAATGGTAAAATAGCAAAAATTAAAGAACCCGGAGTATTAATAATGCTACCGATAATATATCCTGCACTATTGGTAGCTGTGTGCGCAGTAATTGCTCCTCCGATCCCTAATAATATCCCTGCAATCGGAAGAGTGGCAATGGGTAACATTAAACCACGCGAAAGTTTGCTCATGTTTTCTTTAATAAAATTTGAATTCTTATGAGGGAGTGGAACTTCGCCAAAACTTATTTTAGACATAAAAATTTAATCCACTGTTGAAGAATGAAAGGTTTTTTTAATAGCATTTTTAATATCATTGATTAAATCTGTTGGATCCTCTAAACCAATTGAAAAACGAATAAAAGTATTCTTTTTGATCTTAGGATTGATCGACATTGCAGTTGGAAAATATACTAACGATTCAGAATCACCTAGGCTAACAGCTTTACCAAATAATTTAAGATGGTTAACAAAACTTATTGCTTGCGTAAATGATCCATTAATTTCAAACGAAATTAAACCACCAAATCCGTGGGTCATTTGTTTCTTAGCAATTAAATGATTTTGATGTGTACTTAATCCTGGATATAAAACTTTTTTAAAATATTTGTTTTGTGATTGCAAAAATGTTGCAACCTTTAGGGCAGAATCGCAGTGTTGTTGCATTCGTAAATTTAAGGTTTTTATCCCTCGTAAAATTAAAAATGCATCATGTGGGCTTATAACAGAACCAGTAATATATTTAACACCATGAAAACGAATTTTATTAATATCAGTTTGTTTTCCACAAACTGCTCCACCAATCACATCACCGTGACCATTGATGTATTTAGACAATGAATGAATAACTAAATCTGCCCCATAACTAATTGGTGTTTGTAAATAAGGCGATGTGATTGTACCATCAATAATTACTTTAATACCTTTTGAATAATTATGAACAATTGTGGCAATTGACTGAATGTCATTGATTTTTAATTGAGGGTTGGTAGGAGTTTCAAAATAAACAACTTTAGTGCGCTTATTTAAAGCATTTTTCAATGCTTGCAAATTATTTAAATCAATCACTGAAACAGTAATGTTGAAATTTGATGACTGAATTTTGAATAACATTTCGGTGCCATCATAAATTTGTGTATCAACAATAACATGATCACCAGATTTTAAAAAAGTGAATAAGGTACTAGCAATTGAACCCATTCCGCTTCCCGTAACTAAACATGCTTGTGCTCCTTCTAAACACGCAATTTTTCTTTCTAGGGCATCATTGGTTGGATTAGAAATACGAGTGTAATTAAATCCTTGATTATGATGATAAATATTAAATCTTGTTTGTTTAAATTCCTCAACTGTTTTAAATGAAAAAGTCGAAGTTTGATATATCGGTTGGCTTAATGAGTTTAAGGATTCTCTCGTTGGGGGCTCATGAATAATTTTCGTAGCGATACTCTTCATATAGAAAGTTATTATATTTATATTAATAGCGTATTAATTTTGAATTATAAAATTTTATCAGAGGTCAAATTATTTAAAAATAATAGATTAATAAAATCCTTCCCAGGATTAGTATGTTCTTCACCTTTATGATCCAAAAATACATCTTCGTTGATGGCGTTTATTAGGTTGTTGTATGCATTATTAGTAATTTGTAGTTTATCTATAGCTATACCATCAAAAGTTATACTAATGGAATCTATACCAGATGGTAGATTATCAAAAGAAACAGAATAAGTTGTCCTTTGATTGCTTAATAAAGCAGTTACAAAACCAATAAAATTATCAATTTTACTTTCACTTATTACACCGATGTGAGTTTTGGCTTTTTGCGTAAAGCTATTTACTAAAGCTTGACTGGTACGATCATTAATCGTTGCAGATTGAAACGATTTACGATTTTGTACGTTACCAATGATTTCTTTATTTCAAACATTATCGTATTCAGTGAGTAAAGTGTCGTTGATGTAATTTTGAATTAGGTTTCGATATTCATCTGGGTTAGCACCAAAATCTTTACTATCGATGTTGAATGAATCCTCTACCAAATTAAAAAAATCTTCAAATGCTTTATTTTGCGATAAATTAATCATCCCAAAAATAGAATCACTTAGATTCAGCGGATTATCTCAATAAGCGAAGAATGAATTAATGGATAAGATGTTGCGATCAAATGTAGCAATATTTTTTTGTTTAGAAGTGTTAAGTGCATAATTTGAAGTAGTAAGTGCCGTAGTCGTGCTAGTTAAAATAACTGATGTTGGAAAAAAACACACCACGCTTATCCCTAAACCTACAAAACGGTTTAATCAAATTTTCTTACCTTGAATTTTAGAAATCGGAGTTTGTGTTTTAGTTTTTACTGGTGATTTTTTTTGGTGTAAATGGAATAAGCGCTTATAAATAAGAAAATAACAAGGTAACAAAATTACAAGCGAACCTACCATTAATGAAACTAAGCATAACAATACACCAACACCACCCTTAATAATGTTTTTTAAATCATTGTTGTCTATGGATGTAACCTTTAAATAGCGAGCTATTAAATTTGCAATTGGTGATCCGCAAGTCAAATATAACACATAACCAATCACAATTAGTAACCAACTACCAACACCTCAATAAATCATCCTTTTACCGCCACTAAAAAAACCAATAATCGCAGTAATAATAAGTAAACTAATAAAAACTATTAGTGGCAAGTAAATACTGAAGGAATTTCAACTCATAATCAATATCCAGTTCTAAGATTATATCTTTTCAATTCGATTGTATACAGGAGAAGATTGACCAACTACATGATTATCTAATAAATCAAAATTATTTAGATATTGAAAATCAAGTTGCTCCTTGGTAAATTGCATTTGTTGGATTATTGACTTTGTACCCTTTACTAAAACTGGACTAAGTAAAACAGTAATTACTCTGATAGCATTTCCTAAACAATAAAGGAAATTTTTAAGATGATCAATTTTATTTTCCTTTGCTAAAATTCAAGGTTTAGTTTCTTCAACATATTTATTAGCATGTTTAGCGAAAGCTAAAACATTTAGTATTAATTCATTAATTTTGAACGAATTAATGCAATCACTAGCTGCAGTTATTAATTCGCGTATATTGTTTAATAAATTAGTTGATAAATCATCAAAGTGTGTTTCGCTTTTTTGAATTTTGTTATAGCTGTATTTGAAAGCCATACCAATAAATCTAGAAACCAAATTACCATATGTGTTTGCTAAATCTGCATTGAAACATTCTAAAAATAATTCATGATTAAAAACACCGTCACGCTCAACGGACATTTCTTTCATTAAAAAATAACGTAATGCATCGCTCCCAAATTCTTGGATGTATTTAACTGGATCTATAACATTGCCAATGGATTTAGACATTTTGCCTTGGTCAGTAATAATTCAACCGTGAGAAATTATTTTTGTTGGTTGTCGTAACTTTAAACAATGTAGTATGATTGGCCAATAAATACAGTGAAAACGAGTGATTTCTTTTGACATTACATGAACGATTTCTGTATTTTCATCTTTTCAATACTTTTGAAATAAATGATCATCTTTTTGTTTGTATCCTAATCCGGTTAAATAATTCATCAAAGCATCAATTCAAACATAAACTTTGTGTTCAGGATTCCCTAAGACAGGAATACCCCAATCAAGACTAGTTCTAGAAATTGATAAATCATGTAATCCTTCTTCCAAAAAACTATTGGTTAATTCATTAATACGTGATTTAGGGATAATAAAAGTAGGATTTTGATCATAAAGTTGTTTAATTCATGATTGAAATTCTGACATTTTAAAGAAAAAGGAAGGCTCTTTTTTATTGGTTAATTTATGACCAACACGACATATTAATTCTCCTTCTTTATTAATAGATGCCTGACTCCTTGTGTAATTTTCTTCACAGCTAACACAATATAAGCCTTCTCAAGTTCCTAAATAAATAAAATTATTATCTTGAAACTCTTTAAAAACTTCTTGGACAACTTTTACATGTCTAGTTTCACTAGTTTTTATAAAAGAATCACATTTAATATCAAGTTCTTTCCATAAATTAAGGAAAATCTTTCCCATTTTATCTACAAAAGTTTGCGGATCTAAATTTTGTTTTGCTGCTGATTCTGCTATTTTTTGTCCATGTTCATCCATTCCCGTTTGCATGAAAGCATCATAACCAATTAATGATTTATAACGACAAATTACATCAGCAAAAATGGTCGAATAAGCATGGCCAATGTGAGGGTGACCTGATGGATAATATATTGGAGTGGTAATATAAATTTTTTTATTAGACATAATGTTAACGATTATATTTTTAATATATTGTTTTCCTTACAATATCTTTAAACAATTAAATTCCCCTTACTTAGGGGATTTGACAAACAGTGTAAAAGATCAGCGACTTTGTCCCACTAATTATAGCTGCTAGAAATTACAACTTTTTCATAAATTTCGTTCGGAGTAACACGATATTGCTTTTTAAATATTAAAAAGTCATTCAATTG